>NZ_MEFH01000051.1:0-118417 GCF_001725095.1 Sphingopyxis sp. SCN 67-31
TCATATCCGTCCTTAAGCTCGCTCACACGAGCACGCTTATGAGCGCGCGAAACCTCAACCTACAACACGGCCCTCACCGGACGGGTACGGCGATGGTGGCGGCGGTGCCGATGGTCGTCCGCAAGTCGCGGCGGGCTTCGGCAAGCTCGCGCTTGAGTTCCGCAATCGCGGCCTGATCTTCGCGCCGCGCCAGCGCCGCCGCCGCCTCAATCCGCGCCGCCAAATCCTCCGGTGTCATCTGCAAGGCGGGGGCGCTCTCGATGGCAATCAACGCTTTTGCGATCTTGGCGAGGGTGTTGCTGTAGTCGGGTATCTCTATGTCGGCCTTCTCGGCTGCCACATGCTCGATGGCGCGGCGGAGCAGCGCAAGTTCGCCCTTAAGCTCGGTGAAGGCCCGCGTCGCCGGGTCCATCGGTGGCGGCTCATAGGGGAGTTTGCTAGGGATCGGTCGTTCGTCCATGTCGTTCTCCTATCGGCTCATGCCAAGGTCGCGGCCATGATCGAACGGCACGGAGTCCGCCAAATCACGGGCAAGGCTGCGGCCCATATCCACGTCGATGCCCAATTCCTGACGCCGCCCCGAAAGCAGCGATTCCACCTGCGCGTCGCGTTCGAGGCTTTTCGCCATCCCGGCCATCTCCTGACCGACGCGCTTCGCGCCCCGGAAATCGCCGTCGCGGCGCAATTCGTCCTGCGCCTGCCGGAGCTGCTGCCAGCCCTCCACGAAACGGTCGGCGCGGGCGTAGGGATCGGCGCGCAATTCCGCCTCTTGGTTCATCGCCTTCACCGCGACCTGGCCGCGCCCCTCCGCGGCCTCGCGGATCAGTTCCGGTTCACCCCGGAACGCGCTGTTCAAGTCGGTGGAGGCGTTGGGCCGGATCGCGTCCAGTGCTTCGCGCGCGCGGTCGAACGCTTCGCGCTGGTGAGGCATGGCGTCGATGCCCTGCGCGCGAGTTTGCTGGATGGCATCAAAGGCCCGCGCGTAACGCTCGACCGCCCCGCGCACGCTCCCGGCTCGCATCGGCTGCGGGTCATGCTCGCGCTGCTGCTGGCGGGCCGGGTCGCGCTCGGCTTTGGGCAGTGCGCCGCTCAGGTCCAGCCCGTCGAAGATGCCGCGCGGGCGTTCCGGCGTTGCTGCCGGCTCGCGCTGCTGACCGGGGAGCGAGAGGCGCAAGCCGTCGAAGATCCCGCGCGCCCTCTCGGCCACCGGACGGATGATTTCGGCAATACGCTCGCCAAGGCCGATGCCGCGCCGTTCGGCAAACTCCCTGGCCGGATCGGTGCGGGCATAGTCGCTCGCCATGTCCTTAGCCCGCTCGCGCGACAGGACGCCGACAAGGCGGGACTGGTCCTTGAAATCGTCACGGCCATAATGAAGCTGCGCCCCGTCCCTGTGGCGGGTCAGGCCGACATAGGCGGAATGGCGGTCCATGCCGGGGGTGGCGAGGACATGCGCCCGGTCCACGGTCATGCCCTGCGCCTTATGGAAGGTGGCGGCATAGCCATGATCGACATGGGCATAATCCTTGGTGTCGAAAGACACGGAACGCCCGTCATCGGTGCGGACGGTCATGCTCTGCTGGTTCACCTGCTCGACGGTGCCTAGCGTGCCGTTCTTGACCTCAAGACTCCGCTCGTTCTTGAGGAACATGATGCGGTCGCCGCTGGCGAACATGCGGTTGCCGCGCTCGGCCTTCACCAACACGTCATCGCCAAGCTGGCCCGCGTCGCGCATATGGTCGCGCGCCGCCTCGTTGAGTTCGCGCACCTCGTCATTGGTATGGGTAAGGATGATGCGCGATTGATCGGGCGCGGCGATGCGCTCGCGGTCCCATCGCTCCACAAGTTCGCCGCGAGCCTGCTCGCGAGTGTCGGCCGCGTGGACCATGCCCCTGTCGGCATAGGCGGCGATGGCTTTACCGATGCGGCCGGTCGCCAGATGCCGGGTGGCGTCCTGCTGCCAGCCCTCATGCTGGCGGCGGACCTCCGTAATCTCGACGCCGCCGTGGCGCTCATGGATCGCCCGGAACGCCGCGCCCGCCTCGATGGCCTGCAACTGCTGCGGGTCGCCTACCAGCACGACCTTGGCCCCGGCGTCGGCGGCATGGGACAGCACGCGCTCCATCTGGCGCGTGCCGACCATGCCCGCCTCGTCGATCACCAGCACGTCGCGAGATGTGAGCATATCGCGCCCCTGCGACCAGCCATGTTCCATGCTGGCGATGGTGCGCGAGGCGATGCCGGAACCGTTCTCAAGCCCTTCGGCGGCGATGCCGGACAGCGCCGCGCCGCGCACCTCGTAACCGCTGCGTTCCCACGCCTCCCGCGTCACGCCAAGCAGGGCGCTCTTGCCGGTCCCGGCGTAACCGACAACGACGCTAAGCCCCCGCTCGCCGGTCACATGCTCGAACGCCGCGCGCTGCTCGCCCAACAATTCCAACCCACGCCCTTCCGCGCTCGTCAAAGCCGCTTCGCGCGCCTGCTCGTCGGTGTGGTGCCGTTCGCGCTCGGCCATCAGTTCGCTGGCGCGCTGCAACCGCTGTTCCGTCTCGATCATCTCGCGGCTGGTGAACCGATCATCGCCGCGCCCGTCCTTGCCCAAGGCGATCATGTCGGGCGACGTGCGAACGGCGCTCATCGCCCGGTCATATTGTTCCTTTCCGTCGCTGTGCCGGTGAACAAACATCGCAAGGTCGCGAGTGGTGAACGTCGCCTGATGATGGGTGATCGCATCCAGCGCGATACGCGGTTCCGCGATGATGCGTTCGCCGTTGCGCTGTGCAATCTCGCGGTGCTGCTCGATGCGCTCGGACTCAAGGCCGCGCTCGCCCATGCGCGACGCTGCGGGGCCGATCTTGTCTTGCGGCTCAAGGTCGATGCCCTGCGCTTCAAGGGAGCGATGATCTATGCGGGCGTCTATGTCGAGTTCGGCAAGCCGCTGGTTGACGTGATCGGCCCAACGCTCGCGCCACTGTTCGACAAGTTCGGTGCGATTCCAGTCGCGTTCCTTCGCGCCGAACCCATCGGGGCCAACCTCCCGCATGGTGAGCATGACATGGGCATGGGGTTTAGGCTGGCCGTCCGCGCCCATGTCCCAATGCACATTCAAATCCGCGATCATGCCGCGCGCGACAAACTCCGCTTGCACGAAGTCGCGGGCCAGTTCGATGCCTTGCGCCTTGTCCATCTCGCGCGGAATGGCAAACTCGACCTCGCGGGCAAGCTGCGCGTCCTTGCGCTTCTCGCCTGTCTCGACCTCGTTCCAGAGGGTTTCCCGATCCGACAAGCGTTCGGGTGCGCCTTCGGGCAGCATGATTTCGCTATGCTCGACGCCCGACTTGGCGCGGAAATCATGGTCGCGGTCCAGCCGCTCGTCGTGAAGCCGCTCGCCAGCCCGATAGGCGGCGGCTGCAACGGCGCTGCGCCCTTGCCCGCGCCCGATGACCTGAACGGAGAAATGGTAGATCGCCATAGCGACATACCATCTACTGCCTTAAGCGCACGTCGGCACGACGTATAAGCGCGCCCTCCTCGAATAAAATCCGAGCAGGGACCTACGCAAAGCAATACTCTAGAATCACTCCATCTGCAAAGAATGGAGACTGTCATGCGAAAACCACGCGACTATGATTCGGAACTGAAAGCCCTTGCCGACAAGGCCAAGGCTATCAAGGAACGCCGTGTGCGCCAGCTTGGCGAACTCGTCGCGGCAACCGGGGCCGATGCGCTCGACGCCGATCTGTTGGCGGGCGCGCTGCTCGATGCCGTCGCCAGCAAAGACGCCGCGACAAGGGAGGGCTGGCGCAAGGCTGGGGCGGCCTTCTTTCGCGGCAAGCAACGCAAGCCTGCGCCGCGATCTGAACAACAGCCGGAAGGCGCTCTACCGCTCGAAGGCGGCGCGGCATCGCATTGAAGCCGCCAAGGCTAGGACTGACACAAGGGAATGGGTGATGAAGCGGCGGGAGAGAACGCGCCATTTGATCGAACTGGGCGGGCTGGTCGTCAAGGCCGGGCTGGTCGATCTGACCGACGATGATCGGGCGGCGCTCTACGGGGCGTTCCTCACGGTCGCGGGCAAGCTGCAAGGCGAGGAACGCCGCAACGCGCTCGCCCTGTGGAAGCGGCGCGGAAAGCGGGCGTTCGAGGCGGAACAAGAGGCAAGGAACAACTGACCCCGCCTATCGGCTCGGTTGTGGCGTTCGCTCCTTGTTGCGCCTGTCGGCAACATAGCTTTGACCGCTTTCGGTTTTCACAATCTCGAACAAGCCGGTCGCCGCAAAGAGCGCGGGGAAATTCTTGACGCCGTAATTGCGCGGGTCAATTGGGGCTTGCCGCTTGGCCGCGCTTCCCGCCGCCGACATCGCCGCCCATCCATCCTCGCGCACGGCGGCGTCAACCGCGCCTCGCAATATCGTCACAAGCGTCGTGTCCTGCGACAAGGTTTTGCTCGCCGGTTTATCGCTTGCCTTGTCGGCGGGTGCTGCCTTCGCCTTGGTCGCCGGTTTGCCTGCCGTCTTTGGCTTTGCGGCCGGTTCGGAAATGGCAGCGGGTTGCGTCGGTTCATCAAGCGTATCGAGATAGAGAAAGGTCGTGCAGGCATTGACGAAGGGAGCGGGCGTCTTGCGCTCCCCAAAGCCGTAAACCTCAAGGCCATTGGCTTTCAACTGCATCACCAGCGGCGTGAAATCGGCGTCGCTCGATGCAAGACAAAAGGCATCCGGCTTCTGCGTGTAGAGCAATTCCATTGCGTCGATCACCAGCGCAATGTCGGTCGCATTTTTCCCTGTCGAATAGCTGAACTGCTGGATCGGCCGGATTGCAAAATCGTGCAGCTTGTCCTTCCATCCCTTGAGGCCTGCGCTCGCCCAATCTCCATAAGCACGGCGAATGTTGGCTGCGCCATATTTGGAAAGCTCCGCCAATATCGCAGCGATCTTGCTATGCGAAACATTGTCCGCGTCGATCAACAACGCAATCCTGCGATCCGAGCCGTTCCGCGCGCGGTCGTCCATTTCCATTGTTCCGTTTGCCCCCCAACTGTCTCGATACAACCACCATCATTGCGCGGAAGCGATATAAACGCCATCGACAATAGCTAGACGACTGCCGGTTTCTGCAACCGTGCGGGCTTTGCGTCCGTGCAATCGCGCAGCTTCCATTCCCGCCGCGCCCATGCCTCATTTGCTCTGCTGAAAGGCGCGTCCGATCGGTGGCAGTAGTTGATGCCGATCCCCTTCCTCAAGTCGATGGTGCATAGACCTGCATCCCCCGCCAAGAGGCGCACGGCATCAAACGGCCTGAACCAGCCACGCAAGGCGCGTGATCGCTTTCCCGCCAAGGAGTCCGTCGCCATTATTATATCGCCATAGTGGGGCCGCGCGGCGTGATATATCCTGTCCCTTGCCGGGCCGGGCTTTATGTCGAAGTAGTGATATTCGGCGGGTGCGTTCGGGTCGCATATCTCGCCCTTTAGACGAGGCGGCTTGCTTTGCTGCGACGGAGGCTCGTCCAATAGATCGACCGTCAAGGCATCTGGCTCTTTCGGCCGCTCCGGTTGATCTTCCGATTGTTGCGAAATCGAGCAACCGGGAATCGAGAGCGGCACCAACAGCGCGATGTGCGCCAGCGTCGAAAGGAGCAAGGGACCGGCCACCTTCTTCCTGCCGCGCCGGTCGTCCGTCATCGCTACGCCGTCAACTGCCGTCCGCGTGGTCGAGGATGGCCGGTCACGTCCCGCACACGGTCCAGCAGGGCGCGGAGCAGGGCGTGGACCTGCGGGGCTGTCAGTCCGCCGTCATCGGGTTCCGGCTCGCCGAACAGGCGCACTTGGTTCCATCGCCAATAGGGGGTGAGAACAGCAGCGAGCCGCGCCATGTCGGGGCAGTCATGCCCCAATCCCGTCGTATTGGCGTAGGCGAGCGACTTGGCGACACGCAGGCCGATATGACGGGCGCACCAGTCATCGGCAAAGCCCATGTCCAGCAAATGAGAGGACAGGGCGAGTTGAGCGGTTATCCCGGCTCGATGCAGATAGCCGTGCCAATCCGCCCGCTCATGCTCGGCGGGAAAAAATCCCTCCGCGACATGATAGCGGCGGCGGCTCAAGGCCCGCCCTTCCTTCGTTCGGATGATCGCGGCCGGATCGTCGCCATAATCTGCGTGGAGCGACGCCAGCGCCTCGCTCCAGGGCGAGGCGATCACCGGAACCATAACCGGCGCGGCGGTCAACGCGCCCAAGAGCGCACGGCGCGACGTGGTAGGGATGACACGGCTCATTTGCACCTCCGTTCCGCATCCGTGGCGGCGGGACGGAAGCGACGGGGCGGATGCGGCACGGCCCCGACACTCCCGCGCGATTCGCGATGCCGGAGTGCTGACGGGCCAGAGGGACGCAGGGCCATTGCAGCAATATACGCCATCGTTTATCACATAAACGATGGCGTATATTGAAATAAACGGTGGCGTCAACGTGTTTGACTTGGAGATTGCGGGCATGGCCGATAGCGACGGGGTGATGGGACGCCCGCCACTTGGAATGAAGCCGACGACGATCAGGCTATCAGCCGATACGATCCGCCGTATCGAGGCGCTGGTCGGTAATCGACGTCTTGCCCTGTTCATTCGTGAGGCGGTGGAGAACGAATTGCAGCGTCGCGAAAAGCCGGAGCCGCCCAAGGACTAGCGTTGCCAGCGGGCGTTAGATGCCGCGTCACCACCCCAATTCGGCGTGTGATCCCAAGCGCACAAGCTGCAAGGTGTCATCGTCGGGCTTGCGGTAGATTAGCACGAGGTCGGGCTTGACGTGGCAATCCCGATGGTCGCGCCAGTCGCCGGTTAGCGCATGGTCGCGGTGGCGCGGCTCAAGCGGCTCGTCAGTCGCCAGCGCCTCGATAACCGGAATTAGGACAGCATCCAGCGTCTTGGCGTGCTGCCCCCTCTTCTCCCGCTTGTAATCGCGCTTGAATTGTCCGGTGCGCTCAATCGTCCGCATTGAGGTCGGCCATCAGGTCCGCCACCGTGCCGAAACGCTTGCCCTTGCCCTCGCGGGCTTCCTTCATCGCGGCAATCGTCGTTTCGTTCGGCGTCAGCGGCTCGAACGGCAACGCCTTTTCGCGGGCAACGCGGGTGAGCATCAGGCGCACGGCATCCGAGACGGTCAGCCCCATCGCCGCCAGCACGGTCGCGGCTTCCTCCTTCACGGCTCCATCGATTCGGGTCTGGACTAGTGCGTTCGCTGCCATGTCGATTTCCTTTCTGCATGACAATGTAATGCAAAAGGTTGCTGCGCGCAATGCTGGCGACTACCGAAAGCTACTATGTTGGCGCATCTACGACTAAGATGGCTGCGAGCGGCACTGTAGTGCCTCCCCTTCTTGCGCGGCGGGGCAAAGCGATACAGCATGGAAATGTGGCGGACGGACTGGGCGTTTTGAAAGGTCCGCCATGTCGTGCGAATCGGAAACGGGACGAGTTCATCCGTCCCCTTCTCCTCGTCGGAAACCGGGCAATGTCGTGGCTTATTTGTCACGGTCGGCAAAGAAACGTGCAAGAATAGATCGCAACCTCCTATCCTACGCCGTAGTCCGCTGCCGTGCGCCGCAGTATTCCGAAGTGCACCACCGTTCGCCGCAGCTACCCCCATTTATACCGCCGTAAGCATCATCTTCGCCACATAGCGACCATGACGCTCTTGCGGGCAGCGTCAAGGTCGCCAATTCTATTCGCAGGGGAGCTTTGTCAACCGCTACCAACCGAAAGTTACCTCAATGTCCAACCCTGAAAGGATCATCCGCCTCAAGACCGTGCTGACCCGCACCGGGCTTTCCCGTTCCACCCTCTATCGCAAGATCGCGGAAGGCAGCTTCCCCCGGCAAATCTCAATTAGCGTCCACGGCACCGGCTGGCACGAGTCCGCCGTGGATCGCTGGATTGCCAACCCCGCCGCCTACCGCGAGGATCGTGCCGAGTGACGCAAGGCCGGGCTACTGCCCGGCCTTGGCCTTGCGGAACGTGCCCTTGATAACCTTCGCGCCGTCGCGGAGGAAATCGAGATGATCGGACCAATGCTGCATCATGCGGACGCGCTCGTCCCAATACTCGCCGCGTGTATAGGCACGGCGAACGGCATTGTTGTCACAATGGGCAAGCTGGCGCTCGATGGCGTCGGGGTGCCATAGGCCCATTTCGTTCAAGAGCGTCGCCGCCATCGCCCGGAAGCCGTGGCCGGTCATTTCGTCCTGCGCGAAGCCCAAGCGACGCAGCGCCGCGTTGATCGTATTTTCAGACATGGGCCGATCAACTGAACGCAGCGACGGGAACAGATAGCTGCTGTAGTCTGCGTCATGCTCGATTGTTTCGAGGATCGCCAGCGCCTGCCGGGACAGGGGGATGCTGTGGATGCGCCGCATCTTGGTCTTGTGCGGGGGGATCGTCCAAAGCGCCTTGTCGAAATCGAAGTCGGTCCATTCGGCAAAGCGAAGTTCGCCGGGGCGCACAAAGACATAGGGCAAGAGGCGTAGCGCCGCCTTGGTGTTCGGGTGCCCCTCGAACACCTCTATGGCGCGGAGCAGGCCGCCCGCTGCATTGGCGTTCGTGATCGCTGCACGGTGAACAGGCTGGGGTGCAATGAGTGCGCCGCGAAGATCGGCAGCAACGTCACGTTCGGCGCGGGCCGTGGCGATGGCATAGCGGAATATCTGGCTGCAAGTGCTGCGAAGTCGCTTCGCCGTCTCGTAGCGGCCCTTGCTCTCCATCTTGCGGAGCACCACCAATACCTCCTGCGCGGAAATGGAGGCGATGGGGCGTTTGCCGATGGAGTCGTTAATAAAGTCCAGCAGCCAGCGCAGTTTCTTCATGGTGACGGCGGAGCGGCCTTCGCGCTCGACCTTCACAAGCCACTCGTCGGCAACCGCCTTGAAGCTGTTGGACGCCGCGACGGCCGCCGCGATCCTTTCCAGCTTGATCCGCTCGGCCGGATCGTCGCCGCGCGCCAGTATCTTGCGGGCCGCGTCGCGCTGCTCGCGGGCTTCTGCAAGGCCGGTGTCGGGATAGACGCCAAAGGCAAGCGTCTTTTGTTTGCCAAGGTGGCGGTAGTTCATGCGCCAATAGCGCCCGCCATTGGGGGTCACATACAGAAACAGCCCGTCGCCATCGGTGAGTTTATAGGGCTTTGCACGGCCCTTGGCGTTTTTGATCGAAACAGCGGTAAGCGCCATGATGGTATCTCCTTTTGGGGGAGGACCGCGCTGCCATCAAATATACCATCAAGATGGTGGTATCCGGTGGCACTCGGCCGCTCCGTATGGGATACCTATACCACAAAAACCCGCAGAAATCAGCCAGTTATGGCATCTTCTGGAACCCTCTGGGAGAGGATTTTGGTGACCCCTACGGGACTCGAACCCGTGTTTTCGCCGTGAAAGGGCGACGTCCTAGACCGCTAGACGAAGGGGCCGTCAGTCGGTGAAGCGGCGCCTTAGACGCGCGTGTTCCTACGGTCAAGCGCGCCGGTGGCCGGCAGGGCAGAAATATTGCCGGCGCCGGTCAGTCGGCCCAGGCGGCATCCTCGAGGTGCAGTTCGGCGGCGGGGCGGCTGCCCCAGTCGTCGCGTTTCGCGCGGCCTGCGAGCCACAGCTTGCGGCCGCCGCGCGCGTGGAGCAGCGTCTGGCCGAGCAGGCCTTCGGCGCTGCGGAAGGCGATCGCCTTGAAACGCGCACCGTCGTCGCCCGCGACGATCAGGCGCAGGTGATCGGTGCCGACGATCCCCGCCTCGACGATACGCACCGGGCCGGTCGCGACGCGCGGCGCGGGCCAGCCGGCGCCATAGGGCCCCGCGCTGTCGATCGCTTCGCACCACAGCGGGCTGATGCCGCGCGGCGCGAGCACGGCGTCGATCAGCAGCGCCTTGTCGCCGCTCGCCCGCTCGACGTCGGCGGCGAGCCGGTCGCTTAGGAAGGCGCCGAGCGCGTCGATGCGGTCGGCGGCGACGGTCAGTCCCGCCGCCATCGCGTGACCGCCCCCTGCGACGAGCAGCCCCGTCTCCTTCGCGGCGAGCACCGCAGCGCCGAGGTCGACGCCAGCGATCGAGCGGCCCGACCCCTTGCCGATGCCGTCGTCGCCCAGCGCGACGACGATCGCGGGGCGGTGCAGCCGTTCCTTGAGCCGCCCCGCGACGATGCCGATCACGCCGGGGTGCCAGCCCGATGCGGCGACGAGCGCGACGGGGGCGTTGGCACAGGCGATGCTCGCCTCGATCGCCTGGTCGAGCACTGCCGCCTCGATCGCGCGGCGCTCGTCGTTCAGGTGATTCAGTTCCTGCGCGATATCGGCGGCTTCCTGCGGGTCCGAGGTGGTGAGCAGTCGCACGCCGAGGTCGGATTTGCCGACGCGGCCGCCGGCGTTGATGCGCGGGCCGAGCGCGAAGCCCATATCGCTCGCGGTCGGGGGTTTGGTGAGCCGCGCCGCGTCCATCAGCGCCGCGAGACCGATGTTGCCGCGCCGTGCCATTACCTTCAGTCCCTGCGTCACCAGCGCGCGGTTAAAGCCGGTCAGCCGCGCGACGTCGGCGACGGTGCCGAGCGCGACGAGATCGAGCAGGTCGATCAGCGCGGGTTCGGGCCGCGATCCGAAGAAGCCGCGCGCGCGAAGCGTGCGGAGCAGCGCCGCGCCGAGCAGGAAGGCGACCCCGACCGCGGCGAGATTGCCGTGGAGTGCCGCGTCGGGCGCCTCGTCGAGCCGGTTGGGGTTCACGACGGCGAAGGCCTGCGGCAGCGTCGTCGCGCATTGGTGATGGTCGACGACTATCACCTCGACCCCTGCGGCCTTGGCCTCGGCAATCGCGTCGAAGGCCTGCGCGCCGCAATCGACGGTGACGACGAGCCGCGATCCGGCCGCGCCGATCCGGACCAGCGCGGCGCCCGAGGGGCCATAGCCTTCCATCAGCCGGTCGGGGATATAGGCGCCGACGGGGACGTCGAGCGCGCGCAGCAGGCGGACGAGCAGCGCCGCCGAGGTCGCGCCGTCGACATCATAGTCGCCGAAGACGGTGACCGCCTCGCGCGCCTCGACCGCGTCGGCGAGCCGCGCGGCGGCGGCGTCCATGTCGCGGAACAACGACGGATCGGGCATGAAGGCGCGCAATGTCGGCGCCCGCTGGCGCTCGATATCGTCGCGCGGCACCCCGCGCGCGAGCAGGAGCTGGGTGACGAGATCGTCGGGTGCGAGGCTTTCGCCGCCCATCTGTGCGCTGGTCCGCCGCCAGCGCCATGGCTGGCCGAGGATGGACTGCGCGATGCCGAGCGCGGTGTCGGTCATGCCGCGCCTCCCGCCGCGAGGATGCGCGTGCGCAGCGCCTGCGCGACGCCGGCTGGGATAGCGGGGATCGCATGGCTGCCGAGCGCGCTGCCGCCGGGCACCCCGAACACCAGCGTCGCGAGGCCGAGCGGGCGGAGGACGAAGTCGGTCCTGAGGTCGATGCTCTGCACCGAGGCGTGCGGCAGCAGGGTCAGCTTCGGTTTCCACCAGCCGCGGCGGATCGCGACCCGGTCGCCGAGGTCGGCCCACAGGCGGAAG
Organism: Sphingopyxis sp. SCN 67-31; assembly: GCF_001725095.1. Classification (NCBI taxonomy): domain Bacteria; kingdom Pseudomonadati; phylum Pseudomonadota; class Alphaproteobacteria; order Sphingomonadales; family Sphingopyxidaceae; genus Sphingopyxis; species Sphingopyxis sp. SCN 67-31. The sequence goes on from NZ_MEFH01000051.1 coordinate 11,572, forward strand.
CGCGCGCCGACCAGCGCGACCAGCGCCACAAGGACGGCCGCCGCAATCGTGAGGCTGCCGAGCGGTTCGCCGAGTGCGATCGCCACCGCGCCGCCGAACGCGGCTATCACGGCGCCGAGTAGCCCGCCGAGCGCAACGATATGGTGACTGCGTTCCCAGCGCGTTTCCCCGGGCGGACGATCAATCGCCACGGTCGCGAGCACCGGATCGATCTCGCGCAGCGTACCGAAGGGCACCACCTGGTGGTCGCGCTCCTTCCCGCCGTCGCTTGCCAGGCTCTGGAGCCGCAGCTCGTGCCAGCCAAACCGCTCGCGCAGCCAGCCGGTGACGAGGATCGCGGCCTGCACGCGGCGCACCGGCATCGCGACGTCGGTGCGCGTCGTCAGCCCGCGGGTGCGGCGCAACGCGCGTGTTTCGCGCGTCAGGCGGAAACCCCAGTTGGTGAAAAACATCGTCGCGACCCCGCCGGCAAAGCCGATGAAGAGCAGCGAGATCGCCGCGCCCAGCCCGGCGACCCAGCGATGCGCGACGAGCCAGGCGTCGAGGCCGTAGGCTTCGGCGACATCGATCCAGTCGACCGGGTTGAAGATGTTGAAGTCGAAGGGCAGCAGATTGTCGAAGAACTGCATGGCCGCGCCAAAGACCGCGAGCGCCGCGAGCGAGAAGTTGAACAGCCCGGCGATCAGCAGCCGGCGCGCGCCCATCGCGAAGAGCAGCCGGTCCTCCGCTCCCGGCGCATCGGCCGGGGCAAGCGCGGCAGCCCGTTCGCTGCGGTGCGCGCGGATCGCGCCGCGCAGCGCTTCCGCGGCGTCGAGGCCGACCGCGTCGAGGCTTGCGTCATGGTCCTTTCCGCCGCCCGCTCCGGTCTCGAACTCGACCTTCGCGATGCCGAGCGCGCGGGCGATCAATCCCTGTTCGATGCTGACGTCCTGGATGCGATCGAAGGGGATGGTGCGGTGCTGGCGCGCCAGCACGCCGCTTTCGATGACGACTTCGTCCGCCCCCACCGCGAAGCGGAAGCGCAGCCAGTGAAGCCAGGCCGCGAGTAGCGAGAAAAGCAGGAAGAGCAGGAAGGCCGGCACGATATAGGCCCAGTTGCCGGTGACCCCCAGCGCCGCGATCGCGGGCAGGAAATTGAGCGAGCGCGGCCCGAGCTTCGCGATCGACAGCGCGAGCGTCGCGGGGTGGAGGCGCAGCCAGTGCGGCTCGGCTTCCGCGGCGGGCGGGGCGGCGGCGTCGGTCATGCGAAATCGGTGTGGATATGGCGGCGGATCGTCTCGCGCATCGCGGCGGCAAGGTCGGCGGGCAGGCCGGGCAGCGTCACCGTGCTGTTGTGGGTGCCTGACGTGTGGACGACCAGATGCGCGAGGCCGAACCAGCGCTCGACCGGGCCCTGCCCGACGTCGATATGCTGGACGCGGACGAAGGGGACGATCGTGTCGGTGCGGAACAGCCAGCCGTGCGCGACGCGAAGCTGCCCCTCGCCGACGCGGTAGCCCCAGCGCTGCGCGCGCCGCGACGGCAGGATGGCGACCGCCAGCGCGCCGAGCAGCCAGCCGAGCACGGTCAGCAGGCCATAGGGCCCGTCGATCGCGCGGACGAGGAAGATGTCGGCCAGCATCGCGGCGATCGCCAGCGGCAGCGCGTTGAGCAGCGTCGCGATGCGCAGCACGTGGCGAAAGGCGGGATCGACCGGCGTCAGCCCGTCGACGGCGTTGATCGCCTCGGGCGCGAAGGGGTCGGTGGGGTGGGGGATGGCGGCGTCGCTCATCCCCCTCGATAGGCGCATGCGCCCTTAAGGCACAACCACATTGAAGCGCGGATCGGCGGGCGGATGCAGCGCGAACCACGACAAGAAGGCGGCGCGGTCGCCGTCGATGCGGATCGCACCCGACTGGAGCAGCGCCGGGAATTGCGCCTGCCCCAGCATTACGTCGTCGAGCGTCTTGCGGTCGATGGTGATCGTCGCGGTCGGCGCGGGGTCGGTGACGCCGTGGCGCGGGAATTCGACCCCGCCGCCGACGACCACCGCGACGGCTTCCCGGCTGTCGGGCAGCACGAACTGGAAGGTGCCGGCGAGCGCAGCGCCCTTTGCCGCGTCAAAGCGCGTCGCGAGCGCGTCGAAGAAGACCGCGGTGGGAATCGCGCTGACGAAGCTGCGGCTCTGGCCGTTGCCGGTGAGCGTGTCGAGCTCGGTCCCACGCAGCGTCGCGGCGGCGGCGAGATAATAGTTGCGCCACGCCCCCGATTCGGCCTGATAGCCGAGCTGGTCGTAGGCCGAGGCCAGCGCCGCGCGCGCGTCCTGGCTGTCGGGCTGCGCGAAGACGAGCTTGTCGAGCAGTTCGGCCGCCCAGCGATAGTCGCCCGCCGCGATCGCCGCCTTCCCGGCGGCGAGCAGCTTGTCGGGCCCGCCGGCGAGCGCGACATATTTGGGTGCCGATTGCTCCGGCGGCAGCGGGTTGAAATGCGCCGGATTACCGTCCCACCAGCCGAAATAGCGCTGATAGGTCGCCTTCATATTATGGTTGAGCGTGCCGTAATAATCGCGGGTCGAGAAATCGCGGCCCTGCACCGGCGCCTCGGCCGTCTGGTCGGCGAGTTCGTGGAGCGTCGCGCCGCGGTTGGCGAGGAACAGCGTGCGGTCGTGGACATAGCGATAGGCGTCGCGCTGGTCGGCCAGCCACTTCGCCACCGCGCCCTGCCCCCAAGTGGGCCAGTGGTGCGAGGCGAGCGCGACCTCGGCCGTGCCGCCCCATTTGAGCAGCATCGCGTCGATCACCTTCGACCAGTGCAGCGCGTCGCGCACCTGCGCGCCGCGCAGCGTCAGGATATTGTGGAGGTTGTGCGTGACGACCTCGGTCGTGTGCAGTGCCTTGTAGGCGGGGATGTAGAAGACGAATTCGGCGGGCGCCTCGGTGCCGGCGGCGTCGAGGAAATCGAATACCAGCCCGTCGATCGTCAGCGTCGCGCCCGCGGCGGGCACCGTCTCGGTCGGCTCCATATAGCCGATGGTGCCCGACGACAGCTTCGGCCCCAGCCCGGTGTCGACCTGTCCCGTCGGGCCGGGCGGCAGGATCGCGCCGAACATGTAGAGCGCGCGGCGGCCCATCGCATTGCCAGCGAGGACGTTCTCCGCGGTCGCTTCCTCCGAAAAGCCGTGCGGGGCGATGATGCGGATCTTCTCCCGGCGCACCTGTTCGGGGGTGACGACGCCGCCGACGCCGCCGAAATGGTCGCTGTGGCTGTGGGTGAAGATGACCGCACGGATCGGCCGCTTGCCCGCCTTCGCCTCGACGGTGTCGGCGAACAGCTTCCAGCCCGCCGCCGCCGCCTCTTCGGTCAGCAGCGGATCGACGACGATCCAGCCCGATTCGCCGCGGATGATTGTCATCACCGAGATATCGTAGCCGCGCACCTGCCAGATCTTGCCGGGCACCACCTCGAACAGGCCGTGCACCGCGTTGAGCCGCGCCTGCCGCCACAGCGAGGGATTGACCGTATCGGGCGCCTGGTCGGCGGCGAGGAAGGCGTAGGGGCGGCGGTCCCAGACGATCCGGCCGTCCTTGCCGAGGATCACGCCGTCCGCGATCTCGGCGATCTTGCCGCGGGTCGCGTTCGCCATGTCGGCGGGATCGTCCAGCGGCAGGCGCGCGGCGAGTTCGGCCTGCGCCGCGCGGGTCGCCTCGCTCGCCGCGTCCTGCGCCACCGCACCGCTCGCCCACAGCAGCATTGGTATCAGGCCGATCGCACGCTTCATCGCATCCCCCCTCGCTTTTCGTCCAGCTTGCGCCTCGCCCGGGGAATTGGCAAGCCGATGCCCCCGCACGCCGCACCCCGCGTAGAGGATTCGCCGATGTCGAAATGCAAACTTCTTGTCATTTGGCACAGCCGTACCGGCGGCAGCCGCGCGCTGGCCGAAGCGGCGGCAGAAGGCGGCGGCGCGGCGGCGCGGCTGGTCCCCGCCGGGCGGGCGGCGCCGGCCGACCTGCTGGCGGCGCAGGGCTATCTGTTCGTCGGCCCCGAAAATCTCGCGGCGCTGTCGGGGACGATGAAGGAGATGTTCGACCGCTGCTATTACCCGTGCCTCGGCCGGCTGGAGGGGCGGCCCTATGCGACGATCATCTGCGCCGGATCGGACGGCGAGAATGCGCAGCGCCAGCTCGACCGCATCGCCACCGGCTGGCGGCTGCGGCGCGTCGCCGATCCGCTGATCGTGAACACCGACGCCCAGACGCCCGAGGCGATCCTCGCGCCCAAGACGATCCCCGAAGACCGGCTGGCCGAAGCGCGCGATCTGGGCGCCGCACTGGCCGAGGGGCTGGCGGCGGGGATTTTCTGAAAAAGCAACGCTCCCTTCCCGCAAGCGGGAGGGGAGAATGAGTCGCTCACCCCTCGCGGTGTTCGCCCTTGACCCAGCGCACGGTGCCCGACGAGGCGCGCATCACGATGCTTTCGGTGGTCAGGATGCCGCCGCGGCGATGCTTGACGCCGCGCAGCAGCGATCCGTCGGTGACGCCGGTCGCGGCGAAGATCACGTCGCCCTTCGCCAGATCCTGAAGGTCGTAGACGCGGTCGAGATTCTCGATCCCCCATTTGCGCGCGCGCTGCCGCTCGTCGTCGTTGCGGAACAGCAGCCGGCCCTTGAACTGGCCGCCGACGCAGCGCAGCGCCGCGGCCGCCAGCACGCCCTCGGGCGCGCCGCCCGACCCCATGTAGATGTCGATGTTGGTTTCGGGGTTGGTCGTCGCGATCACGCCGGCGACGTCGCCGTCGGGGATCAGCGCGACGCCGCAGCCGATCGCGCGCAGCTCGGCGATCAGCGCCTCGTGGCGCGGCCGGTCGAGCACGCAAACGATGATGTCGGCGGGCGCCACGCCCTTTTCGCGCGCGATCGCCTCGACATTCTCGCGCACGCTGTTGTCGAAGTTGACGATGTCGGGCGAATAGCCGGGGCCGACCGCCAGCTTGTCCATATAGACGTCGGGCGCGTTGAGCAGGCAGCCTTCCTCGGCGATCGCGAGCACCGCGAGCGCGTTCGGCCCGGCCTTTGCCGTGATCGTCGTGCCTTCGAGCGGGTCGAGCGCGATGTCGATCTTCGGCCCCTTGCCGGGGGCGGCGCCGACCTTCTCGCCGATATAGAGCATCGGCGCCTCGTCGCGCTCGCCCTCGCCGATGACGACGGTGCCGTCCATATAGAGCGTGTTGAAGGCCGCGCGCATCGCCTCGACCGCGGCGGCGTCGGCGGCCTTTTCGTCGCCGCGCCCGATCAGCTTCGCGGCAGCGATCGCCGCGGCTTCGGTGACGCGCACCATTTCGAGCACGAGCACCCGGTCGAGGTTGCTGCTGCTGTTCGTCATTGTCCTGACTCTCCGTCTGTATCCGTGTCGCGCCGCGCGGGCCTGCTGCGCGCCATATGGTCGCCCGCGCCGCTTGTCGAGAAGGCTTCGCCCGATTCGAAGCCGCCTTGACGGCTTTCCCTGCCAGCTGGGTGATGGGCCTTCCGGTGCCGGCGCATGTGGTCGGCACCGCGCCATATGGGTTTCACGCGAAGACGCGAAGGAGAAGAGTTGGGCCGTAAGGCCCCCTTTTCTTTCAGCGGCGCGTCTTGCCGCATGGCTGGACAAAAAGCCGCTTCGCGGCAAGAGCGACTTCTTCGCGCCTTCGCGTGAGATTTTCCTGCACGCCTCCGGCGTGTCAGAGCGCCAGGATCGGCATGTGCATCGGCGTCCCGACGACGTGGTCCGACGCCGACAGCGTCGCCAGCGCCGCGTGGATCGCGCTGGCCGGGCCGGCGTGGGTGACGAGCGCGATCACGACGCCGCCGTCCGCGTCGTCGCCGCGCTGGATGAAGCTTTCGATCGACACACCCGCGTCGCGCATCGCCGTCGCGATCTCGGCGAGGACGCCGATGCGGTCCTCGACGACCAGGCGGACATAATGCTTGCCGACGCGCGCGCCCGCGTCGGCGGTGGCGGCCCGATCGAGCGCGTCGACCGGCATCGCGAAAGCCGGCCCATATTCGTCGCGCGCGATGTCGATGATATCGGCGACGATCGCCGATGCCGTCGGCCCCGCGCCCGCGCCCGCGCCCTCGAAGAACAGCCGCCCGACGAAATTGCCCTCCGCGACCACGGCGTTGAGCGCGCCGGGGACATAGGCGAGCGGGTGGTCGGCGGGCACGAGGCACGGCTGGACATGCTGATAGAGGCCGGTCTCGTCGCGCTCGGCCATGCCGATCAGCCGCACGCGATGGCCGAGCGCTTCGGCCTCGCGGATATCGGCGGCGATCAGGCCGCGGATGCCGGTCGCGGTGACCGCGCCGATATCGAGCTTCGTCCCGAAGCAGAGCGCGGCGAGGATCGACAGCTTGTGCGCGGCGTCGATGCCGTCGACGTCGAAGGTCGGGTCGGCCTCGGCATAGCCTTCGGCCTGCGCGGCGGCGAGCGCGTCGGCGAAGCTCGCGCGCTCGCGCTCCATCAGCGTCAGGATATAATTGCAGGTGCCGTTGAGGATGCCGTAGACGCGCGCGATCTGGTTCGCCGACGCGCCTTCGCGCAGCGCCTTGATCACCGGGATGCCGCCCGCGACCGCGGCTTCATATTTGAGCGGCGTGTCGCGCGCCTCGGCCAGCCGCGCGAGATCCAGCCCGTGATGCGCGATCATCGCCTTGTTCGCGGTGACGAGCGCCTTGCCCGCGCCGAGCGCGGCGCGCGCGAGGGTCAGCGCCGGGCCGTCGGCGCCGCCGACCATCTCGACGACGACATCGACATCGTCGGCAGTGACCAGCGCGCCCATGTCGTCTTCCCAGCGATAGGCCGACAGGTCGACGCCGCGGTCCTTGTGGCGGTCGCGCGCCGACAGCGCGACGATCTCGATCGCCCGCCCGGCGCGGCGCGCGATCAGCTCGCGGTTTGCCTCGAGCAGCCGGACGACGCCGCCGCCGACCACGCCGATGCCCGCCAGCGCCACGCGCAGCGGGGGGCGGGACGCGGTGGGAGAGGGAAGGGGGGACATGCGGCTACTCCGTCGATGGCGCGGGCCATCGCCCGCCGTTGCCAGCGCCCCCTATCGGCTTTTCCGGCGGAAACAAGGGAACAAGCGCGATAGAATTTCTGTTCGCGCCGTCGCGGCGGCTACGGGGCGTCAGCCGCCGACGGGTGCGCGGGTCCGCGTGCATTCGCCGAGCGCGCCGAGGATCATCGCATAGTCGGCGGCGGCCTTCTTGCGGTCCTCGGGCGCGGTGCCCGCCAGCTTGTCGAGCGGCAGCGCCTTGGGCAGGCCGCAGGCGAGGCGGTACCAGGCGAGCGTGTCGCGGCGCGGCACCGCCGCCGACCCGTCGACGATCTCCCCGAAGGCGGCCGCCCAGCGGCGCGATCCATCGGCGGCGGTGATGACGGTCAGCGAAACCGGATCGCCCGTCGCGGTGTTGAGGAACAATTGCGTCTCGCCCTCGCCAGGTAGCGTGCCGGGGACGTGGAAGCCGTTGGCGATGCCGGTGATCGCGGGCGGGGCGCCGGGTTTGACGAGCTCGGTCAGGATCGCGCGCAGCCGCGCCTCGGTCGCGGGGTCCCACGCGAGCTGCGCGTCGGGCGCGACGAGGCGGACGCTGCCGGTGTCGGTCGTCGTGCCGCTTGCGACCGGGCGCGCGAAGATCAGGACGGGCTGCTTGCTCTTCAGCTTCGGCGCCTTGCCGTTTGCCGCGAGCGGCAGGTCGACGAGGTAGGAGATGCGCGCGGCGAGCGGTCCGGAGCCGCGAATCAGGCTGACCACATCGGCTTCGATGAAGAATCGCACATGGCCCGCGGCGAGCCCCGGGGCCTGTTCGGGCTTCAGCGCCGCGGCCTTCCGGATGCGCGCGTGGATCGCCATCGGCGCCGCGACGGCAAGGTCGGCGAGGTCCGCATAGCTGTAGGGACTGGCGGCGGCGGCGACCGCGGGTGCCGGTTGCTCCATGGCAAAAACGCTAGGGATTCCGGAGCTTATCAAAGCGAGGAGAGCGGCGATGGCGGGCGGAGTCATGCGCATGGATCGATCCGTTTCTGTTTGTCGGGGCGCTCGAAAGGCGCGCGGAAACCCTGCATTGGGCTATGGCACATTAACCGCTGATAAAGGGTTTGCGAACTTGCCGCCACCACGATAGGACGGGCGACGAAGCGTCCGGCAAGAACAGAACATGCCGGCTGCTAACCGTCGGGTCTCGCGGAATGGATCGGAAATTATCCGGGCATGTTGGCAACCCAACCCGTCGGGAAGGATTTTTGGTGTCAGGATGATCTAGCAAGGAGCGTCGTCCCTGAATGGCTTATGGTGATAATGTCGACCCTAAAAACAGGGTAGTGGCGATTGTCTTGGTTGGTCTGTTTACGGCAGTTCTGGGTTATGGCCTGGTCAACGGCCTGAATATCAGCATCGTCAAGAAACTCGCCGAGAAACTGGACGTCGTGGACGTCAACGAACCGCCGCCGCCGGAAGAACCGCCGCCGCCGCCGCCGCCGGACAACAAGCTTCCGCCGCCGCCGCCGGTGGTGACGCCTCCGTCGCCGATTCCGCCGCCGGTGACGTCGAACGTGATCCAGTCGGTGCCGAAGGCTCCGCCGGCTCCGCCGCCGCCGATCTATGTTCCGCCTGCGGCTCCGCCGGCTCCGCCGGCCCCCGATCTCAGTCAGGAAGGGACGCCGAAGGGCAACCCCGGGCGTTGGGCGACCAACGACGACTATCCGGCGCGCGCAATGCGTGAAGGCCGCGAAGGCACCACGGGTTTCCGCGTCAGTTACGGTGCCGATGGTCGCGTGACCTCGTGCGACGTGACCTCGTCGAGCGGCCATTCCGACCTCGATGCCGAGACCTGCAAGCTCATCACGCGCCGCGCCCGCTTCAACCCGGGCAAGGACCGCGAGGGCAATCCGAAGGGCGGCTCCTACAGCAACCGTATCCGGTGGCAGATTCCGCAGTAATCCTGCGCGTGTCGGCCACAGGCAACATCAGCTTTCATGAATATCACGATTTTTGAGAGGGAATAACCAATGCTTAATCTGATCGCAAATGCCGCTGCGGCGGGTGGCCATGCCCCGACGGGGATGACCCTGATGCCGGCATCGATGTGCACCGTCGGCGAGGGCGAGAGCCCCTACGGCCTCATCCCGGCGCTGTGCGAAGGCGGCATCGTGTCGCAGCTCACCTTCCTCGTGCTGCTGATCATGTTCGTCGGATCGCTCTACATCCTGTTCACCAAGCTGTTCGAGCAGAACAAGGTGATGAGCCAGGGCAAGACGGTCACCGCCAATTTCTGGCGCGCCCCGACGCTCGCCGAGGGCGCCGCGAAGCTCGAGAAGAACAGTGCCTACCGCCAGGTGGTCGAGGACGGCCTGCGTGCGCATGAAGAGCATGGCAAGCTGACCAACCCGATCGAGGCGCACGACTGGATGCACGGCACGCTCGAGCGGTCGCAGGGCCACATCAACTCGAAGCTCAACGGCGGCCTGTCCTTCCTCGCCACCGTGGGTTCGACCGCGCCGTTCGTCGGCCTGTTCGGTACGGTTATCGGTATTCTCCGCGCGCTGGTGAAGATCGGTGCGTCGGGCCAGGCCTCGATCGACACCGTCGCCGGCCCGGTCGGCGAAGCGCTGATCATGACCGCGATCGGTCTGATCGTGGCGGTTCCCGCGGTGCTCGCGTTCAACTGGCTGCAGAGCCGCAACAAGGCGATCTCGCGCAGCCTGTCGACCTTCTCGAACGACGTTCTCGGCTCGATCATGTCGGGCGGCCAGGTGCGCCCCGTCGCGCCCGCCCCGGCCGGCAAGCCGGCTGCTCCGGCTGCGGCGCCGAAGAAGGCCTGAGGATTCGGCGAACCGACGTCCGGCGCTCCTGCCGTCAGGGCAGGTCGGCGGGCGCCGGGTCGTCCCACGAAATCAATTTGTGACAGGATGCTGATCCTATGGCGATGAGTGTAGGTGAAATTAGCGATGAGGCCCCGATGTCGGAAATCAACGTGATTCCGCTCGTGGACATCATGCTGGTGCTGCTCATCATCTTCCTCATCACGGTTCCCGTGGTGTTGGAGACGGTGAACCTCAAACTGCCCGACGTGCCTTTCGAACCCACGACGACCAAGCCCGAGAACGTCAATATCTCGGTCCGCTCGGCGGACACCGACGGCGATGGCCAGCCCAACGCCGACAGCGCGTCGTGCGAAGTCTATTGGGGCCGGACCCCGGTCGATTCGCGGCAGCTGCTCGAACGCGGGCAGAAGAAGCTCGAGGATCTGATCGAGAAGATCGGCGGCGTGCAGAACATTACCGAAGAGAATTTCCCCGAAGTGCATATCCGCGGCGACGTCAACACGCCGTACCAGTGCATCGGCGGGGTGATCTACACGATGCAATATGCCGGTTTCCAGAAGATCGGGTTCATTTCCGAGCCTGCGCCTGGTTCGGCCACGCTGGGCCGCCTCTAAAGGCGCGATCCCCCCTAGTTTGAAGGAATAACGCCATGTCCGCAGCTGTGAGGGAAGACGGCAATGACGAACCGATGATGGAAGTGAACATGACGCCGCTGATCGACGTCATGCTCGTGCTCCTCATCATGTTCATCATCACCATCCCGGTCCAGACCCACGCGGTAAAGATCGATCTGCCGGTGCCCAACGACGCGCCGACCAATGTTGATCCGGAAAAGAACAAGATCATGATCGACCCGGCCGGGACGATCACCTGGAACGGGACGCCGGTCGATCTGGCGCAACTCACCCAGTATCTCGAGCAGACCAAGACGTTGCCGGTCGAGCCCGAGTTGCAGGTGCAGCCCGACCCCTATGCTCGCTATATCGTCGTCGATCGCGTGATGGCTGTCATCAAGCGCAGCGGCGTCGGCAAGCTCGGCTTCGTCGGCAACGAGCAATATGCCCGCGCCTTCTGATCGCTGATCGGCGCGAGCCGCAAAGAGAACGGGGCCGCGAAGTCATTCGCGGCCCTTTTTCTTTGCGTCTTTTCGCCTTAAGGACGCGCCATCCGCCCGCACCGGTGCGGGGCATCCCACGGCAGTTAGGACAAGAGGTAAGCGCCCATGAAGATCGCCATGATCGGAACCGGCTATGTCGGTCTGGTTTCCGGGGCCTGTTTCTCCGATTTCGGGCACGACGTCGTCTGCGTCGACAAGGACGAAAGCAAGATCGATGCGCTGCACGCGGGCCGTATGCCGATCTACGAGCCTGGTCTCGACGCGCTCGTCGCCGCCAATGTCGCGGCGGGGCACCTATCCTTCACCACCGATCTGGCGACGGCCGTCGCCGGTGCCGACGCGGTGTTCATCGCGGTCGGCACGCCGTCGCGGCGCGGCGACGGCCACGCCGACCTGTCCTATGTCTTCGGCGCCGCCGAGGAACTGGCCGCAACACTTGACCATGACTGCGTGATCGTCACCAAGTCGACCGTTCCCGTCGGCACCGGTGATGAAGTCGAGCGCATCCTGCGCGAGGGCGCGCCGGCGCGTGCGCACAGCGTCGCTTCCAACCCCGAATTCCTGCGCGAAGGCGCGGCGATCGGCGACTTCAAGCGCCCCGACCGCATCGTGATCGGTACCGAGGATGCGCGCGGTGAGGCGGTGCTGCGCGAAGTCTATCGCCCGCTGTTCCTCAACGAGGCGCCGATTCTCGTCACGCGCCGCCGCACCGCGGAATTGATCAAATATGCCGCCAATGCCTTCCTCGCGACCAAGATCACCTTCATCAACGAGATCGCCGATCTGTGCGAGGCGGTCGGCGCCGAGGTGCAGGACGTCGCGCGCGGCATCGGGCTCGACAACCGCATCGGCGCGAAATTCCTCCACGCCGGACCCGGCTATGGCGGAAGCTGCTTCCCCAAGGATACGCTTGCGCTGCTCAAGACCGCGCAGGACCACGACGTGCCGCTGCGCCTTGTCGAGGCGACGGTGCAGGCGAACGATCTTCGCAAGCGCGCGATGGGTCGCAAGATCGTCCAGGCGATGGGCGGCAGCGCGCGCGGCAAGACCGTCGCGCTCCTCGGCCTGACCTTCAAGCCGAACACCGACGACATGCGCGATTCGCCCAGCCTCGCGATCGTCCAGACGCTACTCGACGCGGGCGCGCGGGTGACGGCCTACGATCCCGAAGGCATGGCCATCGCGGCGCCGATGATGCCCGAGGTCGAGATGCAGCAGAGCGCCTATGCCGCGGCCGACGGCGCGCATGCGGTCGCGATCGTCACCGAATGGGATGCGTTCCGCGCGCTCGATTTCGGCCGGCTCGGCGGGGTCATGGCCGATCGCCTGCTCGTCGACCTGCGCAATATCTATCGTCGCGACGAGGTGCTGCGGCACGGTTTCCGCCATATCGCTATTGGAAGCAGCGCCGAATGAGGGCATGATCGCGGACCGAAGCCGTCCGTCCACGCCGGCGGCACCGTGGCAGCAAGGGAGCATCGGAATGATCGAGCATCGGCGGATCGCGCATAGTCTGGTCTGGAGCACGGTCGCGCTCGGCGCGCTGGCGCTGACGGGGTGCGCCACGACGGACAAAGGCGGGTCGAGCAACCTCCCGACGCCCGATGCCTATGCCGAACTGCGCGACGCGCGCGGCGCGGACCGCGGGCGCGTCGACATCTTCCGCGATTCGTCCGGTCTACGGCTGGAGGTCGTGGCACGCGGCTTCGGACCCGGCACCTATGGCATGCATGTCCATGCGGTCGGACAGTGCGCGGCGCCCGATTTCAGCAGCGCCGGACCGCACTGGAACCCGACCGGCGCGCAGCACGGCCGCGACAATCCGATGGGTGCCCACCATGGCGACCTGCCCAATCTGGTCGTCGAATCGGGCATGATCGGCCGCGCGACGCTGCACATGGTCGGATCGCGGCTGACCGGCGAGGGCGGGCTGCTCGACGCCGATGGCGCGGCGTTCGTCATCCACGCCGGCCCTGACGACATGCGGACCGACCCGGCGGGCAACAGCGGCGGGCGCGTCGCCTGCGGCGTGATCGCGACACCGGCGGGCTGAGCGCGTCGGTCTGATTTCCGCGCCTCGCCGATCGGCCTCGCGCCACGCTCCCGGGGCGTGACCTTCTAAATTTTCCGAGCTTCGTGCTCACGCGAAGGTGGGAGCTTGGAGCGGCGAAAGACCTGCGCAGGCGTCAGAACGCTCTGGGTCCCCGTCTGCGCGGGGACACGGCGCTATCCTATTCGAGGATGATCATTCTCTAAACCGGTTCGCCCGCCGAGCGCGCGCGCTCGATGACGTGGGCGGCGGCGTCGGGAACGCGCCGATAGGCGATGACGAGCGCGACGAGGCCGAAAGGCACGATGACCAGCGTCGACAGCACCCCGGTCGACAGGCTGCCGGTCATCGCCGACACCTGTCCGGCCATATAGGGGCCGAGCGCGAGGCCGACGAGCGTCGTTGCGAGGAAGAAGGTCGCGGTTGCGGTGCCGCGCATCCGCGGCAGGACGAGGTCCTGCGTCGTCGCGGCTGCGGCGCCGAGCGCGCTGCTGGCGAGCAGGCCGCCCAGCGAGGCGAAGACGGTGAAGCGGATGAAATCGCCGTTGCCGGGCGTCGACGGCGTCGTGAAGGCGATCACGATCGGGACGATCGGCGCGATCAGGCCGAAGGCGACCACGAGGATGCGGCCCGCTTCGTTGCGCAACCGCAAGCGGTCCGACATGCGTCCGCCGAGGATGACCCCCAGGAAGCCGGCGAGCGCGCCCGAGCCGCCGACCCAGAAACCGACCGTACCGGCATCCTCGCCGAGCGCCTCGAGCGCATAGACCGGCGCGAAGGCGCTCGACGCATAGGAGATGAAGGCGACGGTGCCATAGCCGAGGATGGTGGCGAGGAACGCCTTCGATTCCCAGATCAGGCGAAAGGTCGGGGCGTCGCGGCTGCGCAGCGAACTGGCCCAGGAAAAGACCGCGTAATAGCCGAAGGCGATGCAGATCCATTGCAGCGTCGCGCCGGTCAGCCGGATCATCGCCAGCGCGCCGAGCGCGAGCAGCGCCGCCGCGCCGAGGTTGATCGCCAGCGCCCGCCCGCCGCGCGCCATCGCCGATAGGATGGTGAAGGGCGGGATCACCGCGTATAATTCTTCGAAAAAGCCCTTGAACGGCGTCGGCGAAGGCTGGGTCGGCACGCCGTCGACCAGCCCGCGCACCGGTTCGCGCAGCGTCGCGACCCACGCGGCGAGCAGCAGACCGGGGATGCCGACCGCCATGAACGCCGCCTGCCAGCCGACGAGCCCGAAGGGGCCGCCCTGCGGATAGGCTTCGTTCCAGCCTTCGACGATGAAGCCGCCGATCATCAGCGAAATGCCGCCGCCGAAATAGAGCCCGGCCGAATAGATGGCGAGCGCGGTCGCGCGCATATTCTTCGGGAACAGGTCGGAGATCAGCGAATAGGCCGAGGGGCTGGCGGTCGCCTCGCCGATGCCGACCCCCATGCGCGCCCCGGCAAGCTGGAACTTGTTCGCCGCGAGCCCCGATACTGCCGTCATCGCCGACCAGATGGCGAGGCCGGCGGTGAGCAGCCGGACGCGGTGCCAGGCGTCGGCGAGCCGGCCGAGCGGGATTCCGAACAGCGCATAGAAGACCGCGAAGGCGGTGCCGTAGAGAAAGCCGATATCGGCGTCATCGAGCCCGAGGTCGCGCTTCAGGTCGGGCGCGAGGATCGTGATGATCTGCCGGTCGATGAAATTGAGCACATAGACGAGAAAGAGGATGCCGAGCGCATACCAGGCATAGGAGCGTGAAGGAGGAAGCGGCGCTACGCCAGCGGTCGATTCTGTGTCGCGCGCGGTTTCGACCATCTGGCAAGCCTCTCCCTGACCCGTTATCGCTTTGTCGCCTTCGCTAGCAGAGCCATGGGGGCGCGCAAAGTTGAAAACCGGTTCAACTTTATTTTCTTTCCAGGAGCCAACACAGACCATGATCGACCGGCCCGCAATCCTTTTTCTTTGCCTCGGCAACATCTGCCGCTCTCCACTGGCGGAAGGGGCGGCGCGCGCGGCCTTTGCCGCGGCGCGGATCGAGGCGGCGCTCGATTCGGCGGGCACCGGCGACTGGCATGTCGGCCGCGCCCCCGATCCGCGCGCGCAGGCAGAGGCACGCCGCCGCGGGATCGACATCGGCGACCTGCGCGCCCGCCAGCTCGGGCGCCTGGATTTCCGGCGCTTCGACCTGATCCTCGCCGCCGATACGGCCAATCTGCGCGATGCGCGCGCACTGATGCCGATCGACGCGAGGGCGCGGCTGGCGTTGATGCTCGATCTTGTCCCGGGGCGCGCGGGGCAAAGCGTCGCCGATCCCTATTATGGCGCGGAGGATGGTTTTGCCGCGACCTGGGACGATGTCAGCGCAGTGGCCGCCGCGCTGGTCGCGACCTATGGTTCGAGCGAATAGCGCGCGACCGGATGATAGCGCGAGCCGTCATGGCCGAGTTCGCTTTCGTAGAGGACGACATGGTCGAAGGCGAAGGCGGGGCTCGCCAGATCGCCGTGTTGCGCGAGGAAGGCCGCGACCGGCCCCGCCGCACGGTTCAGGCGCGCGATGGTGATGTGCGGCACGAAGGCGCGCGGTTCGGGGGCGAGACCGACGCGCGCGAGGCGCTGGTCGACCTTGCGATGCAGCGCGGCGAGCGGCGCATGCGGCTCGACGCCGACCCATAGCGTGTGCGCTCGTCCCTGCCGTTCGAACAGTCCGACCCCGGCGATGCGTGCGGTCACGGCGGAGGCGTGCAGGCCGCCGAGCGCCGCGGCGATGTCCTCGGCGCGATGGTGGTCGACCTCGCCGATGAAGCGCAGGGTGAGATGCAACTGGTCGTCGTCCTGCCAGCGCGCCGCCGAAACGCCGTGCATCGCCGCGAGCAGCATCGCGCGAATCGGGCGCGGTGGGCGCAGGGCGACGAACAGGCGATGCGTGGACATGGCGCCAGCATAGGCCGGGCGGCGGCCGATGCCATCCCGCTCGTCGCGCGGCAGCGGGCGCGGCGGGGAATGTCCGATGGCGTCTTGTCCGGTTTCGCTTGAAACGGCGGCGCGAAATGCCGATATTGCCCCCATGGCCGGTATGCCCTGGCCAGATATGGAGTAACAACAATGGCTAATTGGAACGACCCCAATATGGCGGCGTCCGGCTTTCCTGGCACCGCGCGCGGGATGGATCAGGCCGTCGATGCCGGCCTGCGGTCGTACATGCTGTCGGTCTACAACTATATGGGATCGGGCGTCCTGCTGACCGGTATCGTCGCAATGCTAGCCTATTCGACGGGCTTCACGCTGTCGCTGGTCGGCAGCCCGCTGATGTGGGTGGTGATGCTGGCGCCGCTGGCGTTCGTGATGGTGCTGAGCTTCGGCATCAACAAGCTGTCGACCGGCGCGGCGCAGGCGCTGTTCTGGGCTTATGCCGCGATCATGGGCCTGTCGATGTCGACGATCTTTCTGGCCTTTACCCAGACGTCGATCGCGACGACCTTCTTTGCGACGGCCGCGGCCTTCCTGGGCCTCAGCCTCTACGGCTATACGACCAAGAAGGATCTGTCGGGCTTCGGCACCTTCCTGATCATGGGCGTGGTCGGCATCCTGGTGGCGATGCTGATCAACCTGTTCGTCCAGTCGAGCGCGCTGAGCCTGGCGATCAGCATCATCGGCGTCCTGCTCTTCGCGGGCCTGACCGCCTATGACACGCAGAAGATCAAGAGCATGTACTTCTATGTCCGCGGGACCGATTTCGTCGGCAAGTCGGTGGTGATGGGCGCGCTGACGCTCTACCTCGACTTCGTGAACATGTTCACCTTCCTGCTCAACCTGCTGGGCAACCGCGAATAAGCGGACGCACGAGGCAAAAGGAGAAAGCCCGGCGGAGCGATCCGCCGGGCTTTTTCTTTCGGGTCGGGCGTGGCGCTCAGGCCGGCCCCGCCGCCTGCATGTCCGCGATCAGCGCATTGTCGATCTCCTTCGCGCGCTTGTAGCCCGTGCGCTCGCGCAGAGGCGCGATATAGGCTTCGAACGCCGGGCGCGATGGGATGGTGCCGAATTGCAGGCCCCAGTCGATCTGGCTGCCGACATAGACATCGGCGGCGCTGAAGCGGTCGCCGGCGACGAAGGCCTTGCCCGCGACCGCGCCTTCCAGCGCTTCGAGCACGGATGCGAGCGAGCCGAAACCCGCCATCCGTTGCTGATCGGCCTCGGGTTCGAACCCGAACTGCTTTGCGGTGATCGCCTGTTCGAGCGGCCCGGCGGCGAAGAAGAGCCAGCGGTAATAATCGGCGCGATCGACCGGCGCGGGCGCGAGGCCCGCGTCCGGGAAGGCGTCGGCCAGATAGGCACAGATCGCCGCGCATTCGGTGACGGTCCTGCCGGCATGGACGATCGCCGGAACCTTGCCCATCGGATTGATCGCCAGATAATCGGCGCCCTTCATCGTCGTCCCATAGTCGAGCAGCCGCGTTTCATGGGGCGCGCCGACCTCTTCGAGCATCCATCGGACGATCTGCCCGCGCGACATGGGGTTGGTGTAGAAGATCAGTTCGGCGGCCATCGCGCACCTTCCTTTCATG
Organism: Sphingopyxis sp. SCN 67-31; assembly: GCF_001725095.1. Lineage (NCBI taxonomy): Bacteria > Pseudomonadati > Pseudomonadota > Alphaproteobacteria > Sphingomonadales > Sphingopyxidaceae > Sphingopyxis > Sphingopyxis sp. SCN 67-31. Next base: position 29,126 of record NZ_MEFH01000051.1, read on the forward strand.
GCATATCCGGCACCCTTGTTTTGTCATGGCAGCAGGTTAAGGCAAGGGGATGAGCGACGAACGCATCTGGACCGCCGCTGTGCTGGTGATCGGCGACGAAATCCTCTCCGGCCGCACGCAGGACAAGAATGTCGCGCAGATCGCGACCTGGCTCGACGTGCAGGGGATCCGCCTGCGCGAAGTGCGCATTGTCCCCGATGACGAGGCGGAGATCGGCGACGCGCTGAACGCGTTGCGCGCGCGCTACGACTATGTCTTCACCACCGGCGGCATCGGGCCGACGCACGACGACATCACCGTCGATGCGGTGGCGAAGGCGCTGAAGGTCGCGGTGGTGATCCATCCTGAGGCGCGCGCGATCCTCGACCGCTATTACACCACGCGCGGCGGGCTGACCGAGGCGCGGCTGCGCATGGCGCGCGTTCCGGACGGCGCCGAACTGATCCCCAACCGCATGTCGGGCGCGCCGGGCATCAGACTGGGCAACCTGTTCCTGATGGCGGGGGTTCCGCACATCACCGCGGGGATGCTCGATGCGCTGACCGGTACGCTCGAGGGCGGCGCGCCGCTGGTCGCACACACGATCGGCGCCTGGGCGCCCGAAAGTGAGATCGCCGACGTCCTGCGCGCGGCCGAGCGCGATCATGCCGGCGTCGCGATCGGCAGCTATCCCTTTTTCCGCGAGGGACGCACCGGCGCCAATTTCGTCATCCGCTCGACCGACGGCGCGGCCGTCGCCGCTTGCGTCGCGGCGCTCACCGTGGCGATCGAGGCGGCGGGCTATGCGGTGACCGACGGCGGCATCTGATCGCCCGTCTCGCCCGCCGACCGCGTAACGCGCGGCAGGCGGCGCAGCATCGCGACGGCGAGCAGGCCGAAGGCCGCCGCGACGAAGGCGCCGAACGTCGCGGCGTCGCGGTCGCCGAAGCGCGCGACCATCGGCAATCACCGGGAGCCAGAGAATGCCCAAAAATAGTCAGTTTTCTGGGTTTTTTCAACCATCAGCGCCCGCGCGCAGTCGTCAAGATGGAGCGGGTGAAGGGAATCGAACCCTCGTCGTAAGCTTGGGAAGCTTCTGCTCTACCATTGAGCTACACCCGCGTTTCAAAGGCTTAACCGTTAGCTCGCTTGCTGTTTCACAGTGCGTTTCACGGTTGCCTTCGCGATGCGTCGCCTTTGCCGCCAAAGCGGGCGCCGGTCAATCCACAGAATGCGGCTGCGGCCCGCACCCGTTCAGCGCGAGAAGAGCTCGAAGGGGGCCCAGAGCGCGGGGTGATCGGCGCGGGGTTCGCCGTCGCGGCCGGTGCGGACCGCCGCGATGGCGGCGCGCAGCGCGGCGGGGGGATCCTCGCCCGCGCGCATCCCCTTGACCATGCCGACCGACAACCGCCGCGCGATATCGTCGCGGACCGGCCAGTGACTGGCCATCACCCGCTCGGCCCCGGCGAGAAAGAAGCCCTCGACCAAGCCCGACAGCTGCGGGCGGTCGGTTCCCGCCGCCCCCGCGGTGTTGCATGCCGACAGGATGACGAGCCGGGCCGGCAGAGTCATCCCGCCGATCTCGCTGGGCTTGAGCAGGCCGTCGTCGCCGCCCGCCGGGGTCAGCAGCAGCGCGGGTTCGTCGAGCCCGTCGAGCTCGCCCGACAGCAGGCCGTGGGTGGCGAAGGCGAGCACCGCGCCCTGCGGTACCGGCATCGCCCGAAGCTGCGCCTCGGTCGCGTCGTCGCCGATCAGCAGCCGCGCGCCGTCGTCGCCCAGCGCCGCGGCCAGCGCCGCCAGTTCGCGCGGCGCGCCGGGCAGTGCGGGCAGCTCGTCGATCGCGCGCGCCGTCCCTGCCGACCGCATCGCCATCAGCGTCCCGGCGCGCCCGCTCTCGACCCCGCCGAGGCCGATCAGCACCGCACCCGCCGGCCCGGCATCGGGCCCGGCGTCGCCCGCGCGCGGCGCGCGCACCATCCGGCTGACCGTCGTCCGGTCGGCCAGATAGCCGGGCTTCCCGGCGTCGGGAACGAGCAGCCCGAACGGCAGGGCGCCGAGCGATCCGTTGGCGATCACGGCCAGCCTGCGCGTCGCGGCGAGCCATTTCGCCGTCGCGCCGGGAAAGAGGCGGGCATGAAGTTCGGCGGCGGCAGCGCGGTCGAAGGCGTCCTTCTCGCCCGCGTCGATCGAGGCACGCAACCGGCCGACGAGCGCGTCGACCGGTGCGTCGGCGGCGATCAGATATTGCTGCGCCTTGCCGCCGCCGGCCGCGGTGACGAGCCAGGGTCCGCCAAGGTCGGTGATCATGACGGTTGCGGCCGCGCGCGAACCCGCCGCTTCGAGATCCGCCAGCCGCGACGGCATGAAGAGGAGCGCCGCCCGCTGATCGAGCGTCAGCGTGGCGTCGAGCGCGGCGATCGCCTGCCGGTTACCGTCCAGCTCGCGGGTCAGGCCCGCGAGGTCGAAGGCGGCATCCGGGCGCATCAGATTGGCGTCGAGCTTCGCTTCCAGTCCCTGGCGCGCGGCGAGGAGCTGGCGGCGCTTCCCCGCGATGGCGGCCAGCGCCGGATCGGCGGCGGCGGCGCGTTCGCTGGCGGCGACGGCGAGCGCATCGTCGAGGCTGCTGCGCGCCGCCCATTGCTGCGCCTCGAACGCATCCTCGACCGCGCCGCGCCGTGCGAAAATCTCCGCCAGCCAGCCATAGGCCGGGCGCTGCCGCTCCGCCTGCGCCGAGCCGCGCGCGAGATGGGCATTGCCGGTTAGCGCATCGAACAGCGCGCGCGCGTCGGCGACCAGATCGGTGGCCGGCCGGGCATCGCCGCGATCCTCGGCGCGCAGCAGCAGCGCGCGGCCGAGCAGCAGGTCGGGATGATCGGGCGGCAGCATCCCGGTGCGCAGCGCCACCGCTTCGCGCGCGGCGCCCGCCGCCGCGGCCCAGTCGCCGTTCGCGAAGGCCGCCTTCGCCAGATTGTCGCGGGCGTTGGCGCGGTCGCGGTGCCCCTCTGGCAGGCGCGCGTCGCGGACGGCGATTAGGCCGCGCGCCAGCGCCTCAGCCTCGGCGCCATGGCCGGTGGCGATCAGCGCGATCAGCCGCGTGTCGCGCGCGGCGAGCGCGCGGTCGCTCTCCGCGCCGAGCTGCGCATCGATGATCGGCGTCGCGGCGTCGAGAAAGGCGATGGCGTCGTCATATTGGCCGGCGCGGATCAGCGCCTGCGCGAACTGCACGCGCATCGCCGCGCTGTTCTGGTTGGGGCCGCCGCCCGCTTTCTCGATCAGCTCATAGGCGCGGCGGATCATCGGCATCGCATCGTGCGGCCGGTTCAGCCGGAACAGGATCGCGCCCAGATTGGCATAGAGGTTGGCCATCATCGGGTGATCGGCCCCGATCGCGTTGCCGAGGCGTCCGATCGCCTCCTGCGCGGTCGCGATCGCTTCCTCGGTGCGTCCCGACGAATAGAGGTAGACGACGCGGTTGGCGTTCCAGATCGCGACGTCGCCCGGCACCGGATCCAGCGTCAGACCGACCGCGATCGCTTCGGCATTGCGCTCCAGCGCATCGTCGAGCCGCCCATGCTCCAGATAGGAGGCGGCGAGATTGGACAGGGTGGTGGCATGGTCGCGCGGCGCGACGCCCGCGGGATTGGCGGCATAGTCCGCGACCAGCCGTTCGTTGATCGCCAGCGACGCGGCGTGATCGCCCTTGAAATTGAGGATATAGGCCCGCAGGTTCAGCGCGTTGCGCCAGTCCGCGCGATAGGCGGGGGCGGCGGCGAGGATCGGGATGATCCGGTCCGCCTCGGCAAGCGCCTGGTCCATCTCCCCGGCCGCCGCGCGTCCCATCGCGACGTAGAGCGAGCGCGCGGCGATTTCGGGATGGTCCGGGGGATAGAGCCGGCGCGCCTCGGCGAGCGCGTCGGCCGCGGCGGCGCGATAGGCGGCGGGGTCGGCTTCCGAATCGGCGGCCTCGAAACGCGCGATCAGCGCGTCGAGCCTTGTGCGGTCGGGCGGGCGGTCGAGCGCGGCGGCGGGGGCGGCCGGCGCGGCGGCGCTCCATGCCAGGCCCACCGCCAACAGCGCCGCGCGCGCGGGCCTCTTGCCCATTCCCCTGGTCATTGCGTCCCCCCTTTTGGTCCCCGTGACGGCCTCAATCGACCACCAGATAATAGCGCGCGGCTGCGGCGCCCGCGTTGTTGAGTTCGATCCGATAGCGCTGCGTGAAGACCGGCGTGAAGCGGCAGTCGCGCGCCGACGCCGGCGCGCGTTCGCAGACCAGCTTGCCTGCGGCGTCGTAAAGCCGCAGCCGCAGGTCGTCCCGCGGCCGCGAATTGGCGGCGACCGTCGCCGCCTGCCCCGACAGGAAGAGCTGTTCGAGCTGCGTCGCCGCCCCGGGCGCCAGCGTGCCGCGAACATAGCCGGGACCGAGCGCGCGGCCGCGCAGCGGCGGGACGTCGCCCGGCACCGCCGCGCGCCACAGCGGCACCGGATCGGGCGCCCCGGGGTCGAGCGGGCGGGCGCTGCGCCGCGTGATGCGCGTCAGCGCCGCGACGAGCGCCGGCCTGTCCTGCGCCTCGAACGCCGTATCGGCGGCGGCGAGGTCGGCGGCGAGCTGGCTGGCCCGCGATTCGGCGGCCGCGGCGGTGCGCGCCGCCGGCGGCTCCGAGCCGTGCGCGGCGCATCCGCACAGCGCTGCCCCCGCAAGGCCGATGCCCCATGTCCGTCCCCATTGGCGTCCGTTCATGCCGCTCCCTCTTTCACGACGAACCTGGCGCCCCGGTCGGATGGCATCAGGCGGATGGTCAGATCGTGGCGCTCGGCGATCGCGCGCGCAAGCGCGAGGCCGAGGCCGCTTCCCGGTATATCGTGCCGGGTGCCCGCGACGCGGTGGAAGCGCCGGAAGATTTTCTCGCGCTCGGCCTCGGGGACGCCCGGGCCGTCGTCCTCGACCGTCAGCACCGGCCCGGGCGCGAGCCCGAGCCGCACGCTGCCGCCTGCGGGGACGTATTTGAAGGCGTTGTCGAGCAGGTTGGTGACGAGCTGGCCGAGCTGCGTCTCCTCGCCGTCCATCGTCACGCCGGGTTCGACGACCCAGGTGAAATCATGCCCCGATTCCTCGGCGCTGTCGGCGTAAAGCTCGCAGATGCGCGTTACCATCTCGCTGAGGTCGACGGGCTTCAGCCCGTGCCGGTCGCCCTGCCGCGCCTTGCTCGCGGCGATGTCGAGCAGTGATTCGAGCATCGCGACGAGCCGCTTGATGTCGACGCGCGCCTCGATCAGCCGTGCCGCGACCGTCTCGCCCGGCCCCGCGGCGAGCGCCTTGGTCAGCCGCCCGTCGAGATGCATCAGCGGGGTGCGGATCTCGTGCGCGATCTGGTCGGTGGTTTCGCGATAGGCCTCGATCAGCCGCTTCTGCCGCGCCAGCGCCGCGGCGCTGTGCCCGGCCAGCTCGTCGATCTCGTCGCTTTCCGCGTCGGCGGTCATCGCGATCAGCCGCTCTTCGTCGGGATCGCGGAAGGCGTCGTTGATGCGCTCGATCCGCCAGTGCAGCCGCCCCGCCGCGATCTTGCCGAGGGTGCCGACGAGCAGCACGAACAGCGCGCCGCCGGCGAGGAAGACCAGCGCGACGCGCCAGCGCAGCGGCGCGCCGCCGCGCGTCTCGCGCGCGACGATCAGTTGCAGGTCGGGGCCGAGCCGCGTCGCGCGGGCATGGGCGCGCGTGCCTTCGCCGAGGCGGATCGACCCGCTTTCCGAGATCGCCGGGTCGAGCCGCGGCCAGGTGCGGATATCGCCCGCGATCCATCGCCCCCGCGCGTCGGCGAGCATATAGTGCGGCGCGCCGCCGTCCGACGGCGTGATCGCGAGCCGGTCGCGAATCCGGCGTTCGAGTTCGGCCCGGCCGCTCGTCGCATGGATGTCGGCAAGCCCCGCGAGATCAACGTCGACCGCCTTGTGCGCCGATTCGGCGACCGTCGCGCGGATGGTCTGGTCGGTGAGCGCCCACAGCGCGGCGAGCAGCACCATCGACAGCAGGATCGCGGCGAGGACGATCCGCGAAAAGATCGAGCGGCGCGCCGCCACCCTCAGCGCCCGTCGAGCAGGCGGTAGCCCGAGCCCCAGATGGTTTCGAGCGCGGGGGCGCCGAAGCCGTCCTCCAGCTTGCGGCGCAACCGGCCGACATTGACGTCGACGACGTTGGTCTGCGGGTCGAACGACATGTTCCACACGTCGCGCAGCAGCATCTCGCGCGTCACCACCTCGCCCGCATTCTCCATGAAATAGCGGAACAGCTCGAACTCGCGCGGGCTGAGCGCGAGGTGGCGGTTCTGGCGAAAGGCGGTGCGCGCCTTCACATGGCATTCGAAGGCGCCGTAGAGGATCACCGCGCTATGTTCGCGCCCCGACGCACGGCGATAGAGCGCGCGCAGCCGCGCCATCAGCTCCTCGGCCTCGAACGGCTTGGCGAGATAATCGTCGGCGCCGGCGTCAAGCCCTTCGGCGCGGTCGCTGGTGCGGCCGAGCGCCGACAGCATCAGCACCGGGGTGCCGACGCCGCTTTCGCGCAGGCGCCGGAGGATGGTCAGCCCGTCGAGATCGCCAAGCATGCGGTCGAGGATGATGACGTCGAACTTTTCCATCCCGGCGCGCAGCAGCCCGCCGGTGCCGCTATTCTCCCAGACGAGCGTATCGCCGCGCGCCGCCGCGAGTTCCTGAATCTCGCCGGCCGCGCGCTGGTCATCCTCGACATACAGGATCTTCAGCGTTTCCATGCTGTTGGCGCCATCTTCCCCCAGGATAAGCGACCCCGGCCCTTCTGGCATAGCCAGGGGGCCGGGGCAAGCGGGGCGCTCAGCCAAGGTCCTCGACCGACACCCAGCCCTGGGTGCCATAGCTGTCCTTGACCTCGATGAAGAGGCCGTTGCGCTGGCCGGTGGGGACAAGGTCGGTCCCGGCGCGCAGCGCGCGCACCGTGGCGGCGTCGGCGGCGGGGGCCGCGCGCATCACCGTGTCGATCGCGACCTGTGTTCCCGCTGACGCCGCGGCGGCCTGCGCCGGCCGGGCCTTCGGGATCGCGGCGATTGCCGAACCCTGTGCCGAGACGGCGTTGAACGCCTTGACGAAGGCCTCGACCAACATCTTGCCGTCCTTGCTGCCGGCGTAGCCGCTCGCGTTCGCCGCGGCGGACCAGGCGTTGGCGCCGCCGAAGCTGATCGACGTCTTGCGCACTTCGCCGGTGCCCGCGACGATTGCCTGGCCGGTCGCGGGGCTGAGCAGCTTGATGCCCGCCGCGACGCGCTTCTTCTTGCCGCCGAGGCCGCCGAAGGCGCCGAACAGCGCGCCGCCCACCGGCACCTTGGAGATGATGCTGGTCGCGGCGCCCGACCGCACGAGGCCTTCGACCGCCGCCGACTTGGCCATCTCGACCGACTTGTCGACCTCTTCCGAATCGCCCGCAACGACGTTCATCAGGAAATCGGCGGGGGTGCCGCTCGCCGGGCTGTGCGGGGTGAAGCAGCCCGATTCGATCGCGAGCGAATTGATCAGCTCGCGCGGGGATCCGAGGCCGTAGTCGGACCAGCCCTGCGTGTCGCCTTCGACCACGGCGATGGAGCCATAGCTTTGCGCGCATTTGTTGAGCGCGACCGCTTCCTGCTCGGCGGCCATCGCCGATGGGGCGGTGCCGGCGAGCAGCGCGGCGGCGGTGATCAGCGTAACCTTCGTCTTCATGGAAATTCCCTCCCTTGGCTTGTGGGTCGCGCCGATCATGCCGGGCACGGCCGGCGCGGCCCACACACCAAGGCTGTCAGAGAGATGACAATCGCCGTTAGGGACCGGCGATCTCAGGGCACCGGGGGCGCGGGGGGTTGCGCGGCGAAGGTCGCGACGCCGCTGACCGCCAGGCTTCCGTCCTTGATCGCATAGCCGAGGCCGACATGCGATGCCCCCGGTCCGAACAGGGCGCCGCGCACATCGCTCGAACAGCTGACCGTGCAGCTCGCGGCGGTCGTTCCGCTGATCATCGGGGCGCCTTCGAACGCGGTCCGGTCGAGTCCCAACAGGTTCTGGCCGCCGTTGGCCGGGTTGGCCGCGCCGCCAGCGGTTCGGACTTCCCATCCATATTGATCGATGGCGACGGCGAAATCGAAACCGACCTTTTTCGTCGCGAAATCGACCGCAAGGTTGCCGGTGAAGGTGCCGGGTTCCAGATTACCCGCGCGGTCGACCGGCCGCGTCTGGCCGATCAGTTGATATTCGACCCCGCCGCTGGTCGGCAGCGCCGATGCCAGCGTGCCCGTCAGGATTGGATTGCCCGAATTGGGCAGCTTGGGGTTGCCGGCCCCGATATTATTGACGTCGAGCCAGCGTGCCCAGCCGATCACGCCGTTGACGCTGCCGCTTTCCTCTGCCGGCCCGCGATGCTCCGGCAGGACGCCGACCGGCGATCCGTTGCTGCGCGTCCATTGGGTGACCATCCCGTTCGCGTCATAGGTGACCTTTGAATTATAGGCGGAGTCGTTGGTCCGGGCGTAGGTCACGTTGAGCACATATTGGTTGGTATATTCGCCGGTCGAGAAGGTCGGGGCGGGCTGTGCCTCGAAGGCCGCGACGCCGATCACCTCGTTGGTCGAAGTTCCCAGCTGGACGACATATTCGAGGCCCATTTCCTTGCCCGCGGGGCCCGCGAGGAAGCCGCTCCAGATCGCCCGGCAGCTGGTGGTGCAGGTGCCGCCCGTGCTCGTCACATTGCCGTTCGCGCCAATGGCATAGAAGGCCCCGTTGGAGAGCGAAAGCTCGCTCGCCGACAGATTGGCGAGCCCCCCGGCGGTCCGGGCCGTGAAGCGATCGCTGTTATAGTCGAACACCAGGTCGATCCCGACCTTGGCCTGCGTGCCGAACTGCACCGCCGCGGCGCCGCTGACCAGCGTGCCCGGCGCAGCCGCGCCATAGCCCTGCGTCGGCCGTGTGCCGCCGACGAGCTGATAGTCGACGCGCCCCGAAGCGGGCAGGTTGGTGGCCGGGGCTCCGACGATGAAGTGATAGCCCTGGTTGTCGGACAGCGTGACGGGCCCGCGACCGCCGGTGCCGGCGTTGCGCCGCATGTCGAGCAGGCCGCCGGTCCAGCGCGTCCATTGCAGGACGCCGCTGTCGCTCGCCCCGCTGTCGGCGTGCGTCGCGGTGCCGATCCGGTCGTACCCGCCATAGGTGCCGATCGTGCGCACGCCGACGATCGCGCCGCTCGCGTCGATCTCGTACCCCTGGTTCGCATTGGGGCTGGAGGTGACCGACAGGTTGATCGGGTGGATGGTATAGGCGTCGTAGGTCGAGCTGAGCCGTGCCTCCGAACTCAGAAGGTTGGCGGTCACGAAGGTCGGCTCGGGCGGCGGACCGCCCGAAAGCGTGCCGTTGCCGAAGATCGCCGCGCCGATCGCCGCCTTGGCGCTGCCCAGATCATTATGGGCGGCATAGGTCAGGCCGAGCTGGTTCGCGTTGCCGGCAAAGACGCCGCTGGCGTCGAACTGGCAATTGGTCGTCTGGCAATCGGCCCCGGCGACGCCGGGGACGAGGATGCGGAAATTGCCGCCGCTCGCCAGGGTCAGCGCGGTCTGGGACTGGGTCGGGTCGGTCACGCCGCCGGCGGTCGCATAGCGGAACGTCCGGTCGGGCTGACCGACGAGGCCGGGCATCGTCACCGTGGCGTCGAAGGCGACCTTGGGCGCGGCGCCGAGGACGATCGCCATGTCGCCGGCGAAGCCGCCCGCCGGCAGCGAGCCGTCGACCATCGTCGGCCGCGTCGCGGCGAGCAGGTCATAGGCGATGACGCCCTGCGCAGGCAGCGCGAAGCCCGCATCGACCGGCCGCGCGAGCAGATAGTGGAAGCCTTGGGCTGCGCTGAGCGTGAAGGGATTCGCGCCCGTGCTGACGCCGTCGCTCCAGCGGCCGATCACGATGTCGGCGTTGCCCGATATGTCGGTGACCGTCGTCGTCCCCCTGGTGCGTGTGACGCCGCCCGCCCGCGTGTAGCTGGTCAGGCCGCCGTCGCCGTCCAGCGCATAGGCGGTGGTCGTGAAGCCGGCTTCGCTGCCGGGCACCGTCTGCCCGTTGCCGACGTTCAGCGTGGTGACGAAATTGACCGCCGCCGTCGCCGGATTGAAGCCGCCCGCATAGGCAAGCCGCGGCGGCTGGGGAACGCTGTTATACTGCGGGTCGGGGGGCGTGTTGATCGGCAGGCCGGCGAACTGGTCGGGGTCGGCGCCGGTGCCCAGCCAGGCGAGATAGTCGGTCAGGAAGACGAGCGTCGTGTCGGAAAGCTGCGCCTGAAGCACCCCCGCGTCGCCGAGCAGCGCCAGATAGGTTTCGACCTGTTCGGGGGTCAGCGCCGTATAGTCGGACGGCCGCCCGCCGCCGAGGATGAAGGCGTACCAGGCCTGCACGGCGGCGAGATAGTCCGAATAGACGGGCAGGGCGGCATATTTCAGCGGATCGCCGCCGGCGCGCACGAAGGCGTAATATTGCGCGAAGAAGGCGTTGAGGCTCGCGTGCGACGCGAAGCCGCCAGCCGCGTCGAGCGCCGCGAGATAGGCGTTGATCTGCGCCTGCGTCAGCGCCGCATAGCCCGTCGGCAGGCCGCCGCCGGCGAGATAGGCGTAATAGGCGTTCAGCGCCGCGACATAGTCGGCATAGACGGGCAGCCCGGCGAAGCCGTTGGGCGCGCCGCCGCCGGCCAGATAGGCGAAATAGGCGTCGAGCAGCCCGGCATTGGCGCCGAGCAGGTCGCCCGTCTGCCCCGCTGCGGCGATCGCCGAGAGATAGGCGCGCAGCGTCGCGAGGCTCTGCGCGTCATAATCGGCGGGCAGTCCGCCGCCCGCGAGGAAGGCCGCATAGGCGTTGAGCGCGGCGGCGAAGGCGGGATAGTCGGGCGGCACCGGCAGCCCGGCGAACAGGTCGGGATCGCCGCCGCCGGCGACGAAGGCGAAATAGCCGGCATAGAAATCGGCGAGGCTGTCGAGGAAGGCCCCGCTCGCGCCCGCGCTGTCGAGCGCGGCCAGATAGGCGCGGATTTGCGCCTGCGTCAGCGCGGTATAGCCCGACGGCACGCCGCCGCGCGCCAGATAGTCGTAATAGGCCGCGAGCGCCTGCGCATAGCCCGTGAAGACGTTTGCGTTGAGCCCCGCGAAGGCATCGGCCTGGCCGCCTCCCTGAAGGAACGCCAGATAGGCGGCGAAGAAATCGGCCCGCTCGCCGAGGAAGCGGTCGAGCGCGCCCGCCGCCTGGAGCTGCGCGAGCCAGGCCTGAAGCTGCGCGAGATCGGCGCCGCTGTAGGCCGAGGGCAGGTTGCCCGCGGCAAGAAAGGCGAAATAGGCGTCGAGCTGGCTGGCATAGCCCGCGAAGACATTGGCGGGCAGGCCGGCAAAGGCGTCGGGCGCGCCGCCGCCCTGGAGGAAGGCGAGATAGGCGGCATAGAATTGCGCCTTGTCGCCCGCCAGCGTCGTCAGCAGCCCGGCGCTCGACAGCGTCTCGAGATAGGCGCGCAGCGTCGCCGCGTCGAGCGCGGCATAGCCGCTCGGCAGGCGGCCGCTTGCCAGCCATGCGAAATAGGCGTCGAGCGCGTTGCGATACTGGCCTGCGAAGGCGAGGCCGCCCTTGTCGAGATAGGCGGCGAGCAGCGCGCGGTCGGCCGCGCTCAGCGCCTCGGCCAGCCCGCTGTCGGACAGGAAGCGGATATAGGCATCGAGCGTCGCGGCGCTCGCCTGCGTGAAATCGGCCGGCGCGCCGCCGCCGCGGATGAAGGCGAAATAGGCCTGCGTCAGTTCGGTGAAGCCTTGCCCGAAGCGGTCGGGATCGCCGCCGCCGCGCAGGAAGGCGAGATAGGCGTCGACCAGTGTCCGGTCGCGCGCGCCGAGTTCGGCGAGCCGCCCGCTGCGCGCCGCATAGGCGAGGAAGGCGTTGATGTCGGCAAGGCTCGCGCGTTCGAAGCGCGACGGCGCCGCGCCAGAGCGGATCAGGTCGAGATACTGGCCGAGGAAGCCGGCATAGGCGGTGAGGAAGTCGGCACCGCCGCGCCCCGAGGCGAGCCAGCCCAGATAGGTGCGGATGATGTCGGCCTGCGCGGCGGGGAAGGGCGTGCCGCCATAGGCGCGCTCCAGCCCGCCCGCGGCGGCGACCAGCCGCGCGAGGTCGCCGCTCGGAAAGCGTTCGATCGCGGGGTTGGCGACCGCGGCGTCGACGCGTCGTGCCGCCGCCAATATGTCGCTCGACGCGCCCGCGGCGGCGAGCGCGTCGCCCAGCGTTACCGGCACGCCGTTCTGCGCCGCCGCCGCCGGGCCGCCCGCGGCCATGTCGGCGACCTGCGCCGCATCGTCGCTCGCGTCGGGGGTGGTCTGCGCCCCGTTCGACACGACCAACTCGGGCTTCCTGCCCGGCGCGACCGCGAACATCTCGCCGGTGCCGAAGCGGCGCAGCGCGTCGGCGCGGCCGATGAAGGCCTGTCCGGTCAGCACATGGCCGCGCGCGCCGCCGTCGGCGGCGACGCTGAAGCTCGCCGCCGATCCGCGCCCGGTCACGCGGCCTTCGACCCCGTCGGGCATCCGCACGATCGTCGTGGCGTCGCCCCCGGCGACCGTCACGCTGCCGACATAGAGGTCGACCGTTCCGTCGGCATTGATGCGATAGTCGGCGGTGTCGAGCACCGACACGACGGCGCCGTCGTCCAGCCGGACCTGCTTCAGCCCCGCGATCTGGTTGACCCGCTCGCCGATCTGCGGCTGCGTATCGCCTTTCGACGAGAAGAGGATGTGCGCGGCGAACGCGGGGGTGGCGAGCGACAGGCTGGAGGCGGTGACCATCAGCGCGGCGCCGAGGCGAAGCTTCGGATTAGGGGTCATGGCGATATTCTCCCGCGGATCAGAATTCGAGGCGGAGGCCGGCCGACACGGTCCAGCGCTCGTAATCGTAAAGGGCGATGTTGCTCCAGTTGCGCGACCAGGTGGCGCGCGGCTGGAAGAAGAGGGCGTCGGTCAGCGCGACCTTGACCCCGGCGGTCAAATCGACCCGCTCGTCCTTGCGGCGGGTCAGGAACAGCGCGTCGGGCTGGTCGTAGCGGCGCAGGTCGAAGGCGGCGCCGGCGACCAGCGCCACCTTGGCCGCGACGGGAAATTCACCGCCGATGTTCGCGCCGGCGAACCAGTTCGATTCGGCGTCGCCCACCTGCCGGCGCGTCTCTTCCTTGCCGCCCGACACGCCCGCGGCGAGCGTGCGCGTCACATAGCCGACGCCGACGGCATAGCGGTCGGCGTCGCGCAGCGGCGCGCCGTCGTAATCGAACCGGTTCCACTGCGCCGACAGGGTCAGCGCGCGGCCGCCGGCCAGCGGCTTCGTATATTGGCCGATGACGCCGTAAGAGGTGCGGTAGCCGTCGTGGCCCAGCCAGAATTTCTGCACCTGCCCCGACAGCGAGACGACGTCGCGGTTGGCGAAGCTGTGGGCATAGCCCGCGGTGCCGGTCAGCGCCGCCTGGTCGAAGGCGCGGCTGTCGACATTGTCGCGCCAGTTGCCGAGCGCGCTGGCGAACAACCGGTCCTGCCGTCCGATCGCGGTGACGCCCGACACGCCGCCCTGTATCTCGTAATATTCGTCGCCGCGCGCCACCGCACCGGGCCCGAGCGTGCCGGGGCCGAGGAAGCTGAACAGCGGGATGACGATGGTGGTCAGGTCGGTCGCGGCGTTGATATTGTCGTCATAGCCGGCGCGGACGTCGAGGAACCCCGACACGTCGGACCCGCCGCCCCCGATCTGCCGGTCGAACTGGCGGACGAAGCCGGTGAAGCGCTGGCGCACCGGATCGGGCAGGCTGGGATCGTCGACCACGGTCGCGAATTCCTGCCGCGCGGTGTCGATGTCGCCCGCCATCGCATAGGCGCGCGCCAGTTCGGCGCGCGCCGGCGCATTGCCGGGCTGCACCGCAAGGACGCGCTGCAGCGCGATCACCGCCTCGCCATAATGGCCCGCGTCGAGCGCGGCGATGCCGAGCCGATAGTCGAAATCGGGATCGCCGGCGCGCCGGTCGGCTTCGGCGGCAAGCTCGGCATAGGCGCCGGCGGCCGGGCCGGCAGTTGTCGGCGCTTGGGCCGCGAGCGTCGGCTGCGCGGCCAGCGGCGCGAGCAGCGCCAGCCCGATCGGCACGGCAAGGGTCAGGAATCTGTTCGGCATAGGGTGAATCCGTCCGGTCGTTGAGTCGGGAACGATCTAGGATTCGGGCGGGGTTCCTGTCCGGTGACGATGTTCGTCGCAATGATGACAAAGGCTGACAGGAGATGGGAAAACGGGGCTTGCGGGTCGCGGTCCGAAGGCGCAGGGCGGTTTCCTCTTCCTCCCGATGGCTGCCATGTCCGACCTGTCCTGCCGCCTTGCGACCTTCGACGATCTTGCCGCGATGCGCGGGGTGATGACCCGCGCGATCGACGAGTTGCAGCAGGGTTTTCTCGATCCCGCGCAGGTCGCCGCGAGCCATGCGATCATGGGGCTCGATCGACAGCTCGTCGAGGACGGCACCTATTTCCTGGTCGAGATCGACGGATGCGTCGCCGGGTGCGGGGGCTGGAGCCGGCGCGCCACCCTCTATGGCAACGACGCAAGCGCGGGGCTGCGCGAACCGCGCCTGCTCGACCCGGCGCACGAGGCGGCGCGGGTACGCGCCATGTATACCCACCCCGATTTTACGCGGCGCGGGGTCGGACGCCATATCCTGGCGGCGGCGGAGACGGCGGCGGCCGCGGCGGGTTTCCGCGCGGCGGAGCTGATGGCGACGATGGCGGGCGAGCCGCTCTATCGTGCCTGCGGCTATCGGCCGAAGGAGGCGGTGCTCGACCGCGTCGGAAGCGTCGACATCCCGCTGCTGCGCATGGTCAAGCCGCTTACCCCTGCGGCGCCCTGACGCCTTTCGCTGCGGCCTCCGATGCGCGTCGGAGCGCGTGAATCAAAACCGGTATCTTATGATCTGTCCTGTCCAGGTTGAGGCGGCCTGATAAGCCCCTCCCCTTCAGGGGATGGGTTCGATTTCAAGCCAGACAGGACAGAGTCTGGCGGCGTCATCATGTCTGGATGAACCACGCCGTGTCCCCGCGAAGGTGGGGACCCAGAGCGATGTGATGCCGGCCCCGGCTCTTCGAAGCTCTGGGCTCCCGCCTGCGCGGGAGCACGCGGCTCTGCAAGCCAGGACGATCCGTCCTAGCGCGCCGATTCGCAGATCGTCTCCATCGCGACGAAGGTCGATGTGCTCGCGACGTGCGGCAGGCTCGAAATCTTCTCGCCCAGCACGATGCGATAGCGGCGGATGTCGGGCGTGCGGACCTTGAGCAGATAGTCGAAGCCGCTCGCGATCATGTGGCATTCCTCGACCTCGGGAATCCGGCGTACCGCCGCGTTGAATTCGCGCAACGCCTCCTCGCGCGTGTCGGAAAGCTTGACCTCCGCGAAGGCGACATGGTCGAGGCCGACCTTGGCGGGATCGACGATCGCCCGGAAACCGATGATCAGCCCGCTGTCGACCAGGCGCTTGACCCGCTGCTGACAGGGCGTCTTCGACAGGCCGACGCGCTGCGCGAGCTCGGTATAGGTGATGCGTCCGTCGCGCCCCAGGATCGCGATGATCTTGCGGTCGAACTCATCCAATTCCACTATGATGCCGTCTTTCTTCATCCATTTTGCCTAACTTCTGTTCATATTTTGGTCAAACCGTAAAATAATTGCTTCATATCAGGGCAGATCGACCAATGGCTTTCTGTTATGACGGGCCATGACCATCGCCCCCGACCGCGCGGCTCTTCGCGCCCTCGCTCGCCGTCCCGAAACCGAAATCGTCACCGATCTGCGGCGTGCGCTGGCGGATTCGCCCGCGACTGTCGAGGCGACGACGCGGCGTGGTCTCGCGCTGATTCGCAAGGCGAAGGCCGAGGGCGAGCGCGAGACGCTCGTCGCGCAGCTGATGAATCGCTACCGTCTTTCGACCGAGGAAGGCGTCGTGCTGATGTGCCTCGCCGAGGCGCTGCTGCGCGTTCCCGACAGCGCGACCGCCAATGCGCTGATTCGCGACAAGATCGCCGGACGCCGCTGGAACGAGGGCGAGGACGAGGACAGCCCGCTGATCGTCGCGCTGTCGGCGCGCGGCCTGTCGCTCGGTTCTGCGACGCTGATGCTCGACGCGCTCGGCAGCAAGGCGAACCCGCTGACCCTGCTCAAGGCGATGGTCAGGCGTTCGGGCGAGCCGGTGATCCGGCAGGCGGCACTCGCTGCGATGAAGCTGCTCGGCCAGCAGTTCGTGATGGGCCAGACGATCGATGCCGCGGTCAAGCGCGCCGACAAGGCGAAGACGGAGCTCGCGAGCTTCGACATGCTGGGCGAGGCGGCGCGCACCGCGGATGACGCGCGGCGCTATTACGACAGCTATGCTGCGGCGATCGCGCGCATCGGCCGCGATGCCCGGCCGGGCGATCCGTTCGCCAACCATGGCATCTCGATCAAGCTGTCGGCGCTCCACCCGCGCTACGAATATCTGCAGGGCGACCGCGTCCGCGACGAGCTGATCCCCAATGTCGTCGAACTCGCGCGCGCCGCGCGCGCGGTCAACATCCCGCTGATGATCGACGCCGAGGAAAGCGACCGGCTCGAACCGCATATGGACGTCTATGCCGCGCTGATCGACGCGGGGCTGGCCGACGACTGGGCCGGGCTCGGCATCGTCATCCAGGCCTATCAGCCGCGCGCGCCCGAAGTGATCCGCTGGGTCGCCGCCAAGGCGCGGGAGCGCGGGGTCAAGCTGTCGATGCGGCTCGTCAAGGGGGCCTATTGGGATACCGAGATCAAGCGCGCGCAGACGCTGGGTCTCGACGATTTCCCGGTGTTCACCGCGAAGAATCACACTGATCTCAACTATATGGTCTGCGCGCAGATCCTGCGCGAATGCCAGGACTGCCTGTTCCCCGCCTTCGCCAGCCACAATGCGATGACGCTGGCCTTCGTCGCCGAACTGTTCGACGGCGCCGATTATGAATTGCAGCGCCTGCACGGCATGGGCGAGGGCGCCCACGACGCGATCCTCGCGCTGTCGCCGCCGCCGCGCCCGGTGCGCGTCTATGCGCCGGTGGGCACGCACCGCGACCTGCTCGCCTATCTCGTCCGCCGCCTGCTCGAAAACGGCGCCAACTCCAGCTTCGTGCACCAGTTCTCCGATCCTGAGGTGACCGCGGAAGACCTTGCGGTCGACCCGCGCGGCATCGCGAGCGTCCCGACGACCATCCCCACCGGGCTGCACCTGTTCGACCCGGCGCGGCGCAATTCGCGCGGCTACGACCTCGGCGATCCGGGGGTGCCCGAGGCGCTGATGGCCGCGATCGGCGCGGCGCGGCGTGGCGACCTGGTCGCCGCCCCGATCGTCGGCGGCGCGGCGCGGGAGGGCCGGCCCGAGCCGGTGCGCAATCCCGCGACCGGCGCGACCGTCGGCCAGGTGATCGAGGCCGATGCCGCGGCGGTCGACGTGGCGGTCGCGACGGCGCGCGCCGCGCAACGCGACTGGAGCCTCGCCGGCGGCGCCTTTCGCGCCGAGCGGCTCGAACGCGCCGCCGACCTGCTGGAGGAACGCGACGCCTTCTTCCTCGGCCTCGCGATGGACGAGGCGGGCAAGACGCTCGCCGACGCGATCGCCGAGGTGCGCGAGGCGACCGATTTCCTGCGCTATTACGCGGCGCAGGCGCGCGCCGATTTCGCCCATCCCGTCGCGCTCCCCGGCCCGACGGGCGAGCGCAACGAACTGATGCTCGAAGGCAAGGGCGTCTTTGCCTGCATCAGCCCGTGGAACTTCCCGCTTGCCATCTTCCTCGGCCAGGTGTCGGCGGCGCTCGCCGCGGGCAATGCGGTGCTCGCCAAGCCCGCCGAACAGACGCCGCTGATCGCGCACGCCGCGGTGGCCTTGCTGCTCGAAGCCGGCGTGCCGGGCGACGTGCTCCACTATCTGCCCGGACGCGGCGAGACGGTCGGCGCGGCGCTGACCGGGCACCCGGACCTGCTCGGCGTCGCCTTCACCGGGTCGACCGAGGTCGCGCGGATGATCAACCGCGGCCTCGCCGGGCGCGACGGCCCGATCGCGACGCTGATCGCCGAAACCGGCGGAGCCAACGCGATGATCGTCGATTCGACCGCGCTGCCCGAACAGGTGGCGCGCGACGCGGTGGCGTCGGCCTTCCAGTCGGCGGGGCAGCGCTGCTCGGCGCTGCGCCTGCTGTGCGTGCAGGAGGATGTGGCGGAAACGATGATCGCGATCGTCGCGGGCGCGATGGCCGAACTGAACGTCGGCGATCCGGCGATCCTCTCGACCGACGTCGGCCCGATCATCGATGCCGAGGCGCAGGCGAATATCGCCGCCTATGTCGCCGAGGCGCGCAGCGCCGGTCGCGTGATCGCCGAAGCCGCGCGGACGGTGCTGCCCGACGGCGGGACCTTCGTGCCGCCGGTGATGATCCAGCTCGATCATGTCACCGACCTCAAGCGCGAGATTTTCGGCCCCGTGCTGCATGTCGCGACGTGGAAGGGCGGCGAACTCGACGCGCTGATCGATGCGATCAACGCCTCGGGCTATGGCCTGACGCTCGGCATCCATACCCGCATCGACGCGGTCGCGGCGCATGTCGCGGCGCGCGCGCAGGTCGGCAACGTCTATGTCAACCGCAACCAGATCGGCGCGATCGTCGGCTCGCAGCCCTTCGGCGGCCGCGGTCTGTCGGGCACCGGCCCGAAAGCCGGCGGCCCGCACTATCTGCACCGTTTCGCGGAGGAAAAGTCGATCTCGACCGACATCACCGCCGCGGGCGGCAACGCGGCGTTGATGGCGGGATAATATACGGCGCTCCGGCGAAAGCTGGAGCCGCTATCGGCCTGCTACGACGCCAGCGATCCCGGCTTTCGCTGGGATGACGTGGCTGGTTAGACTCTGATGACTTTAGATTGACCCACTTCGTCATTGCGAGCGGAGCGAAGCAATCCAGAGCGGTTTGCGCACACTCTGGCTTGCCGCGTCGCTTCGCTCCTCGCAATGACGATTCCAACTCATGTCATCATGTTCTAGGCCCCCGGCACGCCCAGCATCTGCGCCTGCGCCTTGATCCGCGCCGCCGCCGCGGGGTTGGCGGCGACGCCGTCCTTCAGCGCCTGCGCCGCCTTCGCCGTCTCGCCCAGCGTCATGCGGCTGCGCATCAGCATGATCCAGCGGTCGACGTCGGACGGGTCGGCCTTCAGCTTCGCTTCGAGGCTGGCGACCATGCCCTCGATCATCGCGTCCTGCTGGCCCTTGGGAAGCTGCGAGGCGGCTTCCATGTCGGCGCGGCTGGGGCCGGGGATCGCGCGCGCGGCGACGGGCATCTCCTCGGCTTTCAGCGGACGCGCCTGCGTCGCGGCAAGGCGGGCGGCGACGTCGATCTTGTGGATCGCGCCGACCTGCTCGATCGTGCGGTGCAGGTCGGCCTCCCACGGCGCGCCCTGCGGCGTGTCGGCGAGCAGCGCGAACCAGGCGTCGATCGCGCCCCGGTGGTCGCCGGCCAGATCCTTTTTTACCGCCATGAAATAGCGCGCGCGCGGGTCCTGCGCATCGAGCGCGATCGCTTTTTCGAACGCCTCGAGCGCCGCGGGGGGCAGCGGGTCGCGCTTGCTCGAATAGGCGCGCGCCTCGCCGAGCGCCGACCACAACCCCGCCGATTTCGGCGCGAGGGCGACGGCCCGTTCATAGGCTTCGGCGGCCCCCGGATAATCCTCTAGGTCGAAGCGCGCCGCGCCGAGCGCGGTCCATGCCTCGGCGTCGCCCGGGTTGCTTCGGGTCCGCGCCTCGAGCGCGGCGAGGCGGTCGGATGGCGGTGCGTTGGTGACCATTCCCGCCGGGACGACGGCCGCGGACCGCGCATCGCGCCACAGCGCATAGCCGATGGCGCCCGCGAGCAGCAGGAAGGCGGCGATCAGGATCGCACGATTGGTGGCCGTCATCTTCTTGCTCTCGTCCATTTTTGCCCCTCGAAAATCCCGGCTGTGATCGCAGGCATATTGCCTTTGCCCGGCGATGGTGTAGCCTTTGAGGATCAAGGTCGGTCAACGATAAAATCGCAAAACAAGGGGTCGCACCGGATTTCCCGATTCGCAGGGGGCAGGTGCCATGGCAGTTTCAGACCACGTCGATCGATCGACGGTGACGGAGGACGACTCCGCGACCCGGCCGCTTGCGCGGCGCCGGTCCAGACCCTAGGGCACGAACGGGGCAACGGGGGATGGCGGGAATGAGGATGCACGCTGGCACGGGGCGCAGCGACCGGCCGTGGGCCGCGATGGCGGCCCTTGCGGCGCTGCTGCTCGCGCTGACGGCGGCGGCCCTGATCGCCGCGCCGCCCGCGCGGTCGCAGGGTGAAAGCGGCGGGCGCTTTCTGGGCGTCGCCTCCTGCGCGGGCTCGACCTGCCACGGCCGGATGGAAGGCGACGGCACCGTCGTTCGCCAGGACGAGCTGATGCGCTGGCAGGACCCCTCCACCCCCGGCGGCGCACACAGCCGCGCCTGGGCGGTGCTCGGCAATGGCCGCAGCCAGTTCATCGCGCGCAACCTCGGCATCGGCGATCCGGCGCGGGCGCCGATGTGCCTCGGCTGTCACAGCGACGCCGCCGTCAGCCGCGGCACCGCGCCGCTCGCCGACGGGGTGAGCTGCGAATCGTGCCACGGTCCGGCGGGCGGCTGGATCGCGAGCCATTATGCCGGCGTCGGCACCAACGCCAATCCGGGGGCGGAGATGCGCGAGAAGCATCTGGCGAATCTGCGTGCTGGCTTGCGCAAGCTGGAGGACCCGGTGGTGCGCGCGGGCGTGTGCGTCGATTGCCATTTCGGCGCGGCGGGCGAGGGGCAGTTCGTCACCCACCGCATCATGGCCGCGGGGCATCCGCGCATCGCGTTCGAACTCGACCTCTTTTCCTCGCTCCAGGCGCATCATCAGGAGGATGAGGATTATGGCTGGCGCAAGTTCGGGGCGCCGTCGGCGCGCACCGACCATGTCCAGATGTGGGCGGTGGGGCAGGCGACCGCGCTCGAACGCAGCCTCGCGCTATTCCAGTCGAAGCGCGGAACTGAAGGGATTTTCCCCGAATTCTTTTTCCTCGACTGCCACAGCTGCCACCGCCGCATCTACGACCAGGCGAAACCGGTGAAGACGAGCCTCGACAATCCGGGCCGCCCCGGCATTCCCGAGGGCATGCCGCCCTATAATGACGAGAATCTGATCATGCTGGCGGCGGCGGCGCGCGTCGCGGCGCCGGCGCTGGCCGACCAGCTCGCGGTGCGCAGCGCGGCGTTCCACCGGGCGATGGCGACCGACCGGCCGAGCGCCGTCGCCGCGGCGGCGCAGCTCGCGCAGACGGTCGCGGCGCTCAAGGGCGCCTTCGCCGCGCGCCGTTTCGCCGGCACCGATACGTTCACGATGGTCGACGCGATCGCCGCGAAGGCGGTCAGCGACCGCTTCACCGACTATGCGGGGTCGCAGCAGGCGGTGATGGGGGTCGACACGCTGCTCGGCGCGATGGTCTCTTCGGGGCGCGTCACGGTCGGCGCGGCGGCGGGCATCCGCAGCGACATCGACCGCGCCTATACCGCGGTCGCCGACCCCAACAGCTACAAGCCGTCCGAATTCCATGCGGCGCTGGGCCGCGCGGTGCAAGCGATCCGGGCGCTGCGGTGAGGGCGATGACGATCCGCGCGCGCCTGTTCCGCGCCTCCGCGCAGGCGGTCATGGCCTCGCTGCTGCTCGCTTCGTGCGGGGGTGGTGGCGGCAGTTCGACGCCGACCCCGTCGCCCGCTCCGACCCCGGCCCCCACGCCGACGCCGACCGGCGTCTATGTTCCGCCCGCCGCCGAAGCGCTGAGC
Source organism: Sphingopyxis sp. SCN 67-31 (assembly GCF_001725095.1). NCBI lineage: Bacteria > Pseudomonadati > Pseudomonadota > Alphaproteobacteria > Sphingomonadales > Sphingopyxidaceae > Sphingopyxis > Sphingopyxis sp. SCN 67-31. The sequence goes on from NZ_MEFH01000051.1 coordinate 51,033, forward strand.
GTCGCCGACGTGCAGACGATCCTCGCGCAGGCGATTGCAGAGGCACAGGCGCGCGGCCTGCCGTCGGTGATTGCGGTGACCGACCGCGTCGGCAATGTCCTGGGCGTCTTTCGCATGACCGGCGCGCGCGCGACCGCGACGACCTCGCCGGCGCCGAACGGCGACAGCATCGACGCGCAGAACGTCACCTTCCCCGCTGAAGGCGGCGCGATCGCCAAGGCGATCACCGGCGCCTATCTGTCGAGCGGCGGCAACGCCTTTTCGACCCGCACCGCGAGCCAGATCGTCCAGCAGCATTTCCCGCCCGCGCCGACCACCGTGGGGCTGGAAAGCGGGCCGCTGTTCGGGGTGCAGTTCAGCCAGTTGCCGTGCAGCGACCTGTCGGCGCGCTTCGGCGCGGCGGGCGGCGCGGCGCTGATCGGGCCGAAGCGCTCGCCGCTCGGCCTCGCCGCCGATCCGGGCGGCTTTCCGCTCTACAAGAATGGCGTGCTCGTCGGCGGCATCGGCGTGATGGGCGACGGCGTCTACGGCAGCGATCCCGACATCCTCGACATCGACGACGATGCCGAGGAGGCGATCGCGCTCGCCGGCACGCGCGGGTTCGAGGTGCCGGCCGGCATCCTTGCCGACCGGATCAGCATCGACGGCACGACCCTGCGCTTTTCCGACGCCAGCTATGCGGGGCTGAAGGCGGGCGGCGGCGCGAGCTTCGCGAGCCTGAACGGCACCGCCGGCAATCTCGTCGCGGTCATCGGCTATGCCGGCGCGGCGGTCGTCGCCGGGACCGCCTATGGCAGCGAGGCGTCGGGCATCCGACCATCGACCGGCGCCGAATTTTCGAACCGCGACGCGTTCGTGCTGTCGGACGGCAGCGGCGCTAACCGTTACCCGATCCGCGCCGGCACCGACGGCGCGACCAACGGCGCGCCGCTCACCGAGGCCGAGGTGCGCGCGGTGCTGGAAGAGGCGTTCGCGGTGATGAGCCGCGCGCGCGCGCAGATTCGCCGTCCGCTCGACAGCCGTGCACAGGTGTCGATCAGCGTCGTCGACACGCACGGCGCGCCGCTCGGCATCGTGCGCTCGCCCGACGCGCCGATCTTCGGCACCGACGTCAGCTTGCAGAAGGCGCGCACCGCCGCCTTCTTTTCCGGGGCGCAGGCGGGCGCGGAACTCAGCGCCAACGCCAGCGCCGACGTGCGCCAGTTCGTTCCCGCGCTACGCAGCTTCCTGAACGATCCGGCGGCGCTGACCGGCACCATCGCCTTCCCCGACCGCGCGAACGGCAATCTGTCGCGCCCCTATTTCCCCGATGGCGAGGTCGGGCGGCCGAACGGGCCGCTGTCGCGCCCGATCGCGCAGTTCAATCCCTTTTCCACCGGGCTCCAGTCGGCGCTGATCATCGGCAATCTCGGCCAGCACCTCGGCTTCGTGTCGGGGGCGAGCGCGACCGACACGCCGCAGCGCTGCACGACGCTGCCCGATGTCGCGCCGGGCATGAACCGTCTGCAGAACGGCATCCAGATCTTTCCGGGTTCGGTCCCCATCTATCGCGGCGACCGGCTCGTCGGGGCGATCGGGGTGTCGGGCGACGGCATCGACCAGGACGACATGATCAGCTTCCTCGGTGCGCACAACGGCGGCGCGCGCGCCGGCGGCATCGGCAATGCGCCCGCCGCGATGCGCGCCGACCGGGTCGTCGTGCGCCTCGCCGACGGCAAGACGGTGCGCCTGCGCTACATCGCCTGTCCGTTCGCGCCCTTCCTCGACACGGCGCAGCAGAATGTCTGCGACGGGCTGTAGGCGATGAGCGCGGGGGCAAGCCTTTGGCCGATCGTCGCCAGCCTGGCCGCACAGGGCGCGCCCGCCGGCGAGCCCCCCTCGGCCCCGCCCGCCGCCGCAGCGCCGCAAGCCGACGAACCGGTGCCGCCCCCGCCGCCGGTCGAGTGGAAGGAAATGCTCGACGACGATTTCGTCACCCGGATTCTCGACGGGCGTCGCCGGCCGGGGTATCGCCCCGACCTTCCCGAACGATCCAGCCAGGACAATGTCGGCGCGCTGCGGCCGCCGCCGCCGCAGGCCTTTCCGGGGATCGAGGATCAGCTTCCGATCCCCGACCGCTGGCGGCTGATCGAGACGCTGGGGGTGGTCAAGGAACGCTGGTTCGACCCCTATCACCAGAACACGCTGAAGGGCGACCGGCCGATCGACCGTGACAAGGTGAAGTGGCTGCCGATCCGGGGCGACGACTGGTTCTTCGTCGCCAACCTGATTTCGGACGCGGTAGTCGAACCGCGCACCTTCCCGATCCCGAACGGCATCCAGACGTCGGCGCGCCCGGGCAGCCTCGATGTGTTCGGCAAGAACCGCAGCGTCGTGCTGTCGCAGACGCTGATCGGCGGCTTCGCGCTGATCAAGGGCAACACCGCATTCAAGCCGCCCGACGTCGAATATCGCCTGACGCTCGCCTATAATGTCAACCATGTCGACGTGCCCGAACGGCGCGTGCTCGACGTGCGTCCGTCGCGGCCCAGCCATCGCACCGACGCGTTCCTGGGGGTGCAGGAAGCCTTCGTCGACAAGCATCTGGGCAACGACAGCGATCGCTACGACTTCCATTCGATTCGCGTCGGCATCCAGCCGTTCCAGAGCGATTTTCGCGGCTTCCTGTTCAACGACAGCCAGCTCGGCATCCGGCTGTTCGGCAACCGCGACAACAACCGCTTCCAATATAATCTCGCGGCCTTCTGGCGGCTGGAAAAGGATACCAACAGCGGCCTCAACGACGTCACCCAGACGCCGCGCGACGATTTCGTCCTCACCGCCAATCTCTATCGGCAGGATTTCCCGTTTGTCGGCCTGACCAGCCAGATCAGCGCGACGTGGAACATCAACCGCGAACGCGACGACATCCAGATCGACCATAACGGCTTTCCCGTGCGACCGGCGCTGCTCGGCGATCTGCGCGGGCGATCCTACGACGTCGTCTATTTGGGCTATGGCGCCGACGGGCGTATCGGGCGCCTCAACCTGACCGCCAGCCTCTATGCCGCGCTGGGACGGGATCGCAACAGCATCTTCACCAGCCGCCCGGCGCGGATTCGCGCGGGGTTTGGGGCGGCCGAGCTCAGCTACGATCAGGATTGGATGCGGTTCCGCCTCTCGGGCCTCTATGCGACCGGCGACGGCGATCCCTATGACGACGTCGAAGGCGGCTTCGACGCGATCTTCGAAAACCCGGTCTTCGCCGGCGCCGATACCAGCTACTGGATCCGCCAGACGATTCCGTTCGCGGGCGGCGGGCGCGCGATCTCGATCAACGGCCGCAACGGCATCCTCAATTCGCTGCGCTCGTCGAAGGAAGAGGGGCAGTCGAATTTCAACAACCCCGGCACGATCCTGGTCGGCGCGGGGGGCGATTTCGACCTGTCGCCCGAGATGCGGGTCAGCACCAATTTCAACCATCTGTGGTTCCAGGATACCGCGACGCTGCAGGTGCTGCGCAGCGAAGGGTCGATCCCGACCGACATCGGCTGGGACCTGTCGGTCGCCGGCATCTGGCGGCCCAGGGCGACGCAGAATATCGTCGGGCGTCTGAGCGCCGCGGTCCTGCTCCCCGGCAAGGGGTTCAGGGACCTGTTCGAAAATAAGGCGCGGGACGATGCCTATGTGTCGATCCTCGCCAATCTGGTGCTGAGTTTCTAGCCGATGATCCGCACGCTCCTCGCCCTCTTCGCCTTCGTGCTGACGATGCTCGCGGTCGGCCCGCATGCCGCGCGCGCGTCCGAGGGAGAAAAGCCGGTCAAGGTCGAGTATCGCTTTACCCCGCCCGCCCCGCGCGAACAGAGCGAGGCGGAGATGATTGCGAAGTCGGAGGGCTGCTACAGCTGCCACGTCCGCACCGACCGGCCGACGATGCACGCGAGCCCCGCGGTGCGGCTCGGCTGCACCGACTGCCACGGCGGCGACGCGGCTCAGGTCGGCGACCCGCGCCTTGGCTACGACGATCCGCGCAACCGGGCGGTGATGGCGCGCGCCCACCCGCAGCCGACGCTGCCGGGCGCGTGGGGCGACACCTCGGCGAACCCGAAGCGCAGCTACACGCTGCTCAACAAGGAGGCGCCCGAATTCATCCGCTTCGTCAACCCCAGCGACTATCGCGTCGCGCGCGAGGCGTGCGGCGCCTGCCATCAGGAGACGATCGAGGCGGCCGAGCGGTCGCTGATGGCGACGGCGGCGATGTTCTGGGCGGGCGGCGCCTACAACAACGGCATCCTGCCGTTCAAGAACTCGCTGTTCGGGGAAGCCTATACGCGCGAGGGCGTGGCGGCCTGCCTATTGTCGCCCTCTTCGCTGCTGACCGCTGAAGAGTATAAGGAGGCTTGCAAGCCGAACTTCGGCTTCGACAAGATATTGACCGACGCGGAAAAGAAGCGCGGCGCGCTCGCCAAAATCTATCCGCTGCCGCGCTGGAACGTCATGCCGCCCAGCGACGTGTTCCGCGTCTTCGAGCGCGGCGGGCGCAACGTCAGCACCCAGTTCGCCGAGGTCGGGCTACCCAACCCGACGGGGCAGATCCAGCGGCTCGAGGAGCCGGGGCGCCCCGACCTCAAACAGTCGAACCGCGGGCCGGGCACCGGGCTGCGCGTCGCGATCGCGGTGCTCAACATCCACAAGACGCGCCTCAACGACCCCTATATGTGGTTCATGGGCACAAACGACCAACCCGGCGACTACCGCCATTCGGGCTGCGCGGGGTGCCATGTCGTCTATGCCAACGACCGCGAGCCGCGGCACAGCCTGATCTATGCCCAATATGGCCGCGACGGAGAGAGTGCGACGATCGACCCGACGATCGCCGGCAAGAAGGCGAAGCCCGAAGGCGACGGCCATGATAGCGGCCACGGCGCGCTGATCGACCCGGCGGCCCCGGCGCGCGAGCGGGGCGAATCGGGGCATCCGCTGACCCACGCCTTCACGCGCGCGATCCCGACCTCGCAGTGCATGACCTGCCACATGCACCAGCCGAACATCTTCCTGAATTCCTATCTCGGCTACACGATGTGGGACTATGAATCGGACGCGCCGCAGTTGTGGCCCGGCCCGGACAATACCGCGCCGCGCCCGCCGGGGATGAGCGACGCCGACTATCAGCGCCTCTACAAGCAACAGCATTATCCGACCGCGGCCGAGGTGCACCGGACGCTCGAACGCAACCCGGAAGGGGCGGGACCGCGCGGGCTGTGGTCCGACGTCGAGTTCCTGCGCGACGTTTATGACGTCAACGACACGAACAGGGTGACGCAGTTCGCCGACTATCACGGCCACGGCTGGAACTTCCGCGGCGTCTTCAAGCGCGACCGCAACGGCAATCTGCTCGATGCCGAGGGCAATATGGCGACCTACGGCACCGACACGGCGCATATCGTCGACCCGAACGATCCCGAGAAATGGCGCAAGAACTGCGCGAGCTACAGCGATGCGAAGCAGCGCGACCTCTGCCTGGCGAGCGCCGATCTGGGCCGGCCGGGGGTCGAAGGCAAGTTCGTGCCCCCCGGCCTCAACCCCGGCAAGACGGTCCACATGATGGACATCCACGCCGAAAAGGGCATGCAGTGCGCCGACTGCCATTTCGCGCAGGATTCGCACGGCAACGGCTATATCCAGGGCGAGGTCGCCAATGCGATCGAGATCGGTTGCAAGGATTGCCACGGCACCGCCGACGCGCTGCCCAACCTGCTGACCTCGAATGTCGCGGCGCGGCCGCAGGGCACCAACCTTGCGCTGCTCCGCAACCCCGATGGCCGGCGCCGCTTCGAATTCCGCTATGACGACGACGGCGAGGTCACGGGCCTGATCCAGCGCTCGATCGTCGATCCGAAGCTCGAATGGCAGGTCAGCCTCGTCAAGCAGGCGGTGACGCCGGGGCCGCATTTCAACGCGAAGGCGGCGCGCGCCAAGCTGATGTCGCGGTCGGGCGCCGACGACGGCAGCTTCGCCTGGGGGCCGGGGGTGGCAAAGGCGGATCGCGCGCATGGCGACGACCGCATGACCTGTTTCACCTGCCACCTGTCGTGGACGACGAGCTGCGGCGGCTGCCACTTGCCGATCGAGGCGAACTGGAAGACCAGCTCGCACCATTTCGAAGGGGAGGAATCGCGGAACTTCGCCACCTACAACCCGCAGGTGGCGCGCGACGAGATGTTCCAGCTCGGCCGGCACCAGCTCACCAAGCCGGGCGAGCCCGACACCGACGGCAACCCGCGCGGTATCATCGCGCCGGTGCGCTCGTCGTCGGCGCTGATCCTGTCGTCGACCAACGTCAACCGCGAGCGCATCTATGTGCAGCAGCCGCCGATCTCGGCCGCGGGCTTCTCCAGCCAGGCCTTCGCGCCGCACTTCCCGCACACGGTCCGCCGCCAGGAAACCAAGCAATGCACCGACTGCCACCTGTCTGCGGCCGACGACAATAATGCGATCATGTCGCAGCTGCTGCTGATGGGCACCAATTTCGTCAACTTCGTCGGGCTCAACGTCTGGTCGGGGCTGGAGGACGGTTTCCAGGCGACGCGCGTCACCGAATGGGACGAGCCGCAGGCGGTGATCGGCAGCTATCTGCAGAAATACGCCTATCCCGACTATTGGCGCCTGCACGTCGAACGGAACGGGCGCGAACTGAAGAACTGGGTGCGCGGCAAGACCTTCGACAGCAAGGGGTCGGGCGAATCCCGCGCACTCGAGGAATTCCGCAATATCGTGCAGGGGACGAGCGGCCGGGTGAACTGCCTCCAGCAGCGCGGCGAATATATGTTCGTGGCAGAGGGCAAGGGCGGTTTCCGCGTCTATGACGTCGCCTCGATCGGCAACAAGGGCTTTTCCGAACGCATCACGCGCGCGCCCTTCTCGCCGCTCGGCCACGACACGCATGTGAAGACCCGCAATGCGACCTGCATGGCGATCGGCACCAACCAGCCGATCAGCATGGAACGCAACGATTTCATCCGGAAGCACTTCCCGCAGAATCACGAGCAGGCGCTGCACCCGCTCTATCGCTATGCGGTCGTCACCGACAGCGTCGAGGGGCTGATCCTCGTCGACATCGACACGCTGGCCGACGGCGAGTTCCGCAACAACAAGCTGTCGCGGGCGCTGACCTGGAACCCCGACAATCTGCTTGCAGGGGCGCGGCACGTGACGCTGGCGGGCGACCACGCCTATATCGCCGCCGACAGCGGGCTCGTCGTGGTCGACCTGTCGACGCCGCTCGAACCGAAGGTGACGGCGCGGCTGCCGCTGACCGGCGCGCGCGCCAGCGCGGCGCAGTTCCGCTATCTGTGGGTGAGCGATGCCGAGGGGGTGAAGCTGTTCGACATCACCCGCATGGACCGGCCGGTGCCGGTGCCCGAAGGGACGGTGCGGCTCGCCGATGCGCGCAAGCTCTATGTCGCGCGCACCTATCTGTATGTCGCGGCGAAGCAGGACGGGCTGGTGATCGTCGACGTGACGCGGCCTGCGGCGCCGGTCGCGTGGCCGGGGCTGACCTTCGGCGGCGCGATGAGCGATGCCGAGGACGTCATCGTCGGATCGACCAACGCCTCACTCTTCGCCTATGTCGCCGACGGGCGGAACGGCATCAAGGTGCTCCAGCTCACCAGCCCCGACAATCCGGGCCTCTACGGCTTCTCGCCGAAGCCGACGCCCGAGCTGATCGCGTGGGCGAAGACGCCGGCGCCCGCGCTCGCGCTGTCGAAGGGGCTCGACCGCGACCGCGCGGTCGATGAAAGCGGCGGTCAGATCGCGATCTTCGGCCGCATCGGCTCGCGCCCCTTCACCCGGCCCGAGATGGAGAAGCTGTTCCTCAACGGCAAGGGCCTGGTCTACAAGGTCAGCGACGCGGTCGACGAAGCGGGCTGGCGCCCGCCGCTGCGCTGGGGCGATTAGGGCCGGGGTCCGAGCTGGAGCGTCGAGCCCTATATCTGACTCACCCGATCGAAACGGCGCAGATTTAGAGCATGATGACATCGGTTGAGTTCGTCATTGCGAGCGGCGAAGCCGCGCGGCAATCCAGAGTCGCGTAAACCGCCCTGGATTGCTTCGCTCCGCTCGCAATGACGAAGCGGGTCAATCCAAAGTCATCGCTCTATATGCTCCGCGCAAGACCCGCCAGCGAGGAGCCCCGAAACGCAAAAGGGCGGCCCGCAGGCCGCCCTTTCGTCGTTTCGCTGTGGCGAAGGCTTATTCGCTTGCGGGCTGGAGGTTGACCGCCGCGAACTTGCCGCGATCGTCGACCTCGATGTCGAAGGCGACGCGGTCGCCCTCTTCGAGGCCGGCCATGCCGGCGCGCTGTACCGCGCTGATGTGGACGAAGGCGTCGGCCTGTCCATCATCGCGCGCGATGAAGCCGAATCCCTTGGTCGTGTTGAAGAACTTGACCGTGCCCGACGTGCGCTCGCCGGTAAGCTGGCGCCGACCGCGCGCGCCGCCGGGGCGCTCGCCGCCGCGATCGTCGCGCCGCGGCGCGAATTCCTCGACCGGCATCGGTTCGCCCTCGATCTTGAGGTCGATCGCCGACACCTTGCCGTTGCGCTCGACGAGCGTGAAGCCGAGCGGCTGGCCCGAGGCGAGCCCTTGCAGCCCCGCCTGCTCGACCGCGCTGATGTGGACGAACACGTCCTCGCCGCCGTCGTCGCGTGCGATGAATCCGAATCCCTTTGCCGGGTTGAAGAATTTCACCTGGCCCTGGCCCTCGCCGACGACCTGCGCGGGCATGCCGCCACCGCGTCCGCCGCCGAAGCCGCCGCGATCGCCGCCGCCGAATCCGCCGCGGTCACCACCGCCGAAACCACCGCGATCCCGATCGCCGAACCCGCCACGGCCGCCGCCATAGCTGTCGCCGCTGTAGGGCGCCGGTTCGAAACTGTCGAAATTGCCGAAGTCATCGCGCTTGCCGCGTCCCCGATGGCCGCGGCGATCCTTGTTGAAACTCATTGCTTAGTAGTCGCTTTCGGTTCGTCCACACCCCATTTACCGGCTCATTGCGCCGGACGGGGACGCAGTTCACCATGAGCACAGACTCGTCCCGTGCCGCTTGCGGCGCAATATATAGCCTATATGAATGGCTTCTGCGAACAGAAAATGCACGGCGTCGGTGCCCGGTTTCGCACGCTTTGCCGCGCGACGCGGAAAGCCCGGCGCGGCCGCGCAAACCAGTCATTGAGCGACGCGGCCGCTTCGCCTAAGGCGGGCGCATGAGCGTATATTTCCACGAAGAAGACCTGCCCGAAGGCGTGCTGGGGCCCGGCGCCGTCGCGATCGATACCGAAACGATGGGGCTCAACCCGCTGCGCGACCGGCTGTGCCTCGTCCAGATCAGCGACGGTTCGGGCGACGAGCATCTCGTCCGCTTCGGCCCCGGCAGCGCCTATGACGCGCCGGTGCTGAAGGCGATACTGACCGACCCCGGCCGCCTGAAGCTCTTTCATTTCGCGCGTTTCGACATCGCCGCGCTGCAGCATGCGCTGGGGGTCGTCACCGCGCCCGTCTATTGCACCAAGATCGCCTCGAAGCTGGTGCGCACCTACACCGACCGCCACGGGCTCAAGGAACTGGTGCGCGAACTGCTGGGGCAGGAAGTGTCGAAGCAGCAGCAGTCGAGCGACTGGGGCGCCGCCGAACTGACCGAGGCGCAGCGCGACTATGCCGCGAGCGACGTGCGCTTTCTCCACGCGATGAAGACCGTGCTCGACGCGCGGCTCGCGCGTGAGGGGCGTACCGAACTGGCGCAGGCCTGTTTCGACTTCCTGCCGGCGCGCGCGGCGCTCGACCTCGCGGGCTGGCCCGAGGTCGACATCTTCGCGCATACGTGATGACGATGAGCGAGCGAGCCGGCTGAGCCATGTCCGAACGCGCCGACCTTGATCGCACGATGCGCCGCATGTGGGCGGCGCGCGGGTCGAACCACGACCGCGTCGTGCGCCTGCTGCGCTTCGCGCTGCCGGTCGTCATCGGCGTCATCGCCGCGGTGCTCGTCTTCTCTCCCTTCACCCAGCGCGCCGAGGTGAGCTTCCTGCTCGCCAAGGACAAGGTCGAGGTGGCGCAGGAACGGATGCGCGTGACGCGCGCCGAATATCGCGGACAGGATGCGAAGGGACAGCCTTTCGCGCTGGTCGCGGGCAGCGCGGTGCAGAAGTCGAGCGCCGAGCCGATCGTGCGGATGACCGACCTGTCGGGTGCGATCCGCCTCGCCGACGGGCCCGCGACGATCGCCGCGCGGCAGGCGCAATACGACATGGACAGCGAAAAGGTGTCGGTGCCCGGCCTCGTGCAGGTCAAGAGCGCCGACGGCTATCGGATCGATGCGCAGGGCGTCGCGATCGACCTCAAGAACCGCAGCCTCGCCGGCGGATCGGGGGTCGACGGGACGCTCAACATCGGTCATTTCTCCGCCGATGAACTCTATGCCGATCTGGACCGGCGGATCGTGCGCCTGTCGGGCAACGCGCGGCTGAGGATCAACCAGGGAGTGCTCAAATGAACCGTCCGTCATCCGGCTGGAAGGGTTTCGCGCTCGGCGGCGCGAGCTTCGCGCTGACCAGCCTTGCCATCCTCGCCGCGGGGCAGGGCGGCGGCGCCGCGCATGCGCAGGCGCTCGCGAATCACAACAGCGGCGCCCCCGTCGATTTCTCGGCCGGCAGCATCGAGGTGCAGGATCGCGCCGACCGCGTCGTCCTCGCCGGCAATGTCCGCGTGACGCAGGCCGGGCTGACCGTCACCGCGCCGCGCATGACCGTCGCCTACACGCGGCAGGGCGGCACCGACGTCAACCGGCTCGACGCGACCGGCGGCGTCACCGTGACCAAGGGCGACGAAACCGCGAAGGGCAATGTTGCCATCTACGACCTCGACCGGCGGCTGATCACGATGGTCGGCAATGTCGAGTTGCGCCAGCGTGGCAACCGCCTGTCGGGCGGGCGGCTGCTGATCGACCTCAATTCGGGGCGCGCGACCGTCGACGGCCGCGGCGCCGCGCGCGGCCCCGACGGCAATGCGGTGCAGGGCGGCACTGGCGGCCGCGTGACCGGCACCTTCACCGTGCCGGAGCGCAAGGGGCAGTAACCGGGCAAGCCGGCGGAGCCCCCTTCCGGGAAGGGAGGGCGGTTTATCCGTGCCTTGGCGTTCGCGCCCCGCGCCCCTACATGGGGCATTCATGCCGCCCGACACGATCTCCTCTGCCGATGCGGCACGCGAACCACCCGTTCTTGCGACGCTGAAGCGCTTCCTGCCCTATCTGTGGCCGGCGGGGCATCGCGGGCACAAGGTGCGCATCGTCCTCGCCGCGCTGATCGTGCTCGCGTCGAAGGGCGTGCAGCTTTCGATGGGCTTCCTCTACGGCGCCGCGATCGACCGCATGGCGCCGGGGATGGAGCAAGGCGTGGCGCTCGCGATCGGGCTGGTGCTCGCCTATGCCGGCGCGCGCTTCGCGGGCGTGCTGTTCGACAATCTGCGCAACGTCGTCTTCGAGCGCGTCGGGCAGGACGCGACGCGCGAACTGGCGACCGCGACCTTCACCCATCTTCACGCGCTGTCGCTGCGCTTCCACCTCGCGCGGCGCACCGGCGAGGTGACGAAGGTGATCGAGCGCGGGACCAAGAGCATCGACACGATGCTCTATTTCCTGCTGTTCAACATCGCGCCGACGCTGATCGAGCTGGTCGCGGTGCTCGTCATCTTCTGGAGCAAGTTCAGCTTCGGCCTCGCGGGCGCGACCGCGCTGATGGTCGTCGTCTATATCGTCTTCACCCGCCGCGTCACCGACTGGCGCAACGCGCTGCGGACGCGGATGAACGATCTCGACACGCTGACCGTCGGTCGCAGCGTCGACAGCCTGCTCAATTACGAGACGGTCAAATATTTCGGCGCCGAGGCGCGCGAGGCGGCGCGCTATCGCGACGTCGCCGACCAATATGCGCGCGCCGCGGTGAAGAGCGAGAACAGCCTCGCCTGGCTCAACGTCGGGCAGAGCCTGATCACCAACGCGGCGATGGCGGGGGCGATGGCCTATACGGTGTGGGGCTGGTCGAAGGGGCAGTTCGCGGTTGGCGATGTGGTGCTGGTGAACACGCTGCTCGCGCAGCTCTTCCGCCCGCTCGACATGCTCGGCATGGTCTATCGCGTCATCCGCCAGGGGCTGATCGACATGGAGGCGATGTTCCGCCTGATCGACACCCCGCCGGAGATCGCCGATGCCCCCGATGCCTGGCCGCTGGTGGTGGCCGGCGGCGCGGTGACGTTCGACAATGTCGTCTTCGGCTACGAACCCGACCGCACGATCCTGAACGGGGTCAGCTTCGCGGTCGGGGCGGGCGAGACGCTGGCGATCGTCGGGCCGTCGGGGGCGGGCAAGTCGACGATCGCGCGGCTGCTGTTCCGCTTCTACGATCCGCAGCAGGGGCGTATCCTGATCGACGAACAGGATATCGCGCAGGTCACGCAGGCCAGCCTGCGCGCTGCGATCGGCATCGTCCCGCAGGATACGGTGCTGTTCAACGACAGCATCGGCTACAATATCGCCTACGGCCGCGAGGGTGCGAGCGCCGAAGCGATCGCTGCGGCGGCCGAGGGCGCGGCGATCGACGGCTTCATCGCGCTGCTGCCGCAAGGCTATGACACCGAGGTGGGCGAGCGCGGGCTCAAGCTGTCGGGCGGCGAAAAGCAGCGCGTCGCGATCGCGCGCACCCTGCTCAAGAACCCGCCGGTGCTGATCCTCGACGAGGCGACGAGCGCGCTCGACAGCCGGACCGAGGCGGCGATCCAGGCGACGCTCGACCGCATCGCCGAACGGCGCACGACGCTGGTCATCGCGCACCGCCTGTCGACGGTGACGGGTGCCGACCGCATCATCGTGCTCGAAAAGGGGCGGGTGGCGGAAACCGGGACGCACGACCAGCTGCTGGCGATGCGCGGGCTCTACGCCGACATGTGGGCGCGCCAGCAGGCGGAGAAGGAAGAGGGGACGGTCTAGGGCCGATATCCGAAGCGACATCGATGCCTTGCCGTGGGCTTTCCGCCCAATCGCAACGGAATCACTTGAGTTGCTTGACCGGCCGCCGCGCCGCCCTTTAGGCTGGGCCATGCCGCACGACACCAGCCTGATCGGAACCATCGTCGCCGGGCTCGGCGTGGCGTTCCTGATGGGTGCGCTCGCGCATCGGCTGCGCGTCGCGCCGATCGTCGGCTATCTGCTCGCCGGGGTGATCGTCGGACCGTTCACGCCGGGAAGCGTTGCCGACACCGGACTGGCGCTTCAATTGGCCGAGATCGGCGTGATCCTGCTGATGTTCGGGGTCGGACTGCATTTCTCGCTCAAGGACCTGCTCGCGGTGCGCGGGATCGCGGTGCCCGGGGCGATCGTCCAGATCGCGGTCGCCAGCGCGCTCGGCATCGCGCTGGGCCTGTGGCTCGGCTGGCCGTTCGCCGGCAGCGCGATCTTCGGCCTCGCGCTGTCGGTCGCGAGCACCGTGGTGCTGCTGCGCGCGATGCAGGCGCAGGACCTGATCGAGACCGAAAGGGGGCGGATCGCGGTCGGCTGGCTGATCGTCGAGGATCTGGCGATGGTGCTGGCGCTGGTGCTGCTCCCCGCGATGCTCGGCTCGCGCGGCGACGAGGCGAACGCGATGGGGCTGCTGCGCTCGACCGCGATCGTGTTGCTCAAGGTGACGGGCTTCGTCGCGCTGATGCTCGTGTTCGGGCGGCGGGTGCTGCCCGCGGTGCTGCACTGGGTCGCGCATTCGGGGTCGCGCGAGCTGTTCCGGCTGTCGGTGCTGGCGATCGCGCTGGGCGTCGCCTTCGGCGCGGCGGTGATCTTCGACGTATCCTTCGCGCTCGGCGCCTTCTTCGCCGGGATGATCCTGGGCGAAACGCAGCTTTCGCGCCGCGCGGCGGAGGAGACGCTGCCGCTGCGCGACGCCTTCGCGGTTCTGTTCTTCGTGTCGGTGGGCATGTTGTTCGACCCCCGCGTGATCCTCGAACAGCCGGGACCGCTAATCGCCACCGTCGCGATCATCATGGTCGGCAAGTCGGCGGCGGCGTGGGGGATCGTGCGTGCCTTCGGCCATTCGAACCAGACCGCGCTGACCATCGCCGCCAGCCTCGCGCAGATCGGCGAATTCTCCTTCATCCTCGCCTCGCTCGGCGTCGGGCTGAAAGTCATGCCCGACGCGGCGCGCGACCTGATCCTCGCGGGATCGATCCTCTCGATCCTCTTCAACCCGCTCGTCTTCACGCTCGCGATCCGGTGGACGCGCGGCGAGGAAGCGGAGGCGCCGCCCGATGCCCCCGATTCGCCCCCGCCCGAACGCGAGGCGGCGCGCACGGTGCTGATCGGCTACGGCCGCGTCGGCAGCCATATCGGCACGCTGCTGTGCGGGCGCGGCGAGGCGCTGACGGTGATCGAGGACCAGAAGGACCGCGCCGCGGCGGCCGTCGAGGCGGGGGCGATCGTGATCGTCGGCAACGCCGCGAGCGAGGGCGTGCTGCGCCAGGCGCGGATCGACACCGCCGCGACGCTGCTGATCGCGATCCCCGAGGGGGTCGAATCGGGCGCGATCGTGCGGCGCGCGCGCGCGATCAATCCGAAGCTACTGATCGTCGCGCGCGCGCATTCGGACGAAGAGGTCGATGATCTCGTGCGCCGCGGCGCCGATCATGTCGTGATGGCCGAACGCGAAACCGCCGCGCGGATGGCCGAGCGGGCGCTGCGCGCGCGCGGATAGGAGGCGGGAGCCGAATCGCGCCTTCGCGCGTTGATCGGTCGAAACATCAGTGGAGATCATGTCATGCTCAAGGCCGGGGTTTTCGCATTCGCCGCCGCCGCGCTGTCGCTGTCCGCCGCGCCGGCGCTCGCGCAGCAGGGCGCGCCCGACGAACCGACGCTCAAGAAGACCGGCGATTCGGTCACCGAGCCCTTCGACGGCAAGGAGGCGCCGGAGAAATTGAAGGCCATTCAGGACAACCCCTATTCGCTCGCCGGTCTGGGCAAATGCGCGGCGATCATCCGCGAGGTTAAGGAATTGAACGCCGTCCTCGGCCCCGACGTCAACGAGCGCGTCGACAAGAGCCTGGCAAAGAAGCGCGAGGAAACCGCCGGCCGCGTCGCGGGCACCGTCGCCGGCTCGGTCATCCCCTTCGGCGGACTGATCGGCGAGGTGACGGGCGCCAATGCCGAACGGCGGCGCTATGCCGAGGCGGTCTATGCCGGCACCGTCCGGCGCGGCTTCCTGAAAGGCGTCGGCCTTCAGCGCGGTTGCAAGGCGCCGGCGCGGCCCTAGGATCGGGGGAGGGGGGAACATGCACGTTCAGGATATCCGTCCGTTCCGCGTCGCGGTCCCGCAGGCCGCGATCGACGACCTGCGGGACCGGCTCGCGCGCACGCGCTGGCCGGAGAAGGAGACCGTCGCCGATTGGGACCAGGGCGTTCCGCTCGCCTATGCGCAGGAGCTTGCCGCCTGGTGGCGTGATCATCACGACTGGCGCGGGGTCGAGGCACGGCTCAACGCGTTGCCCAATTTCCTCGCGACGATCGACGGGCTCGACATTCATTTCCTGCATGTCCGGTCGGCCAATCCCGCCGCGCGGCCGCTGGTCCTGACGCACGGCTGGCCGGGGTCGGTGCTCGAATTCCTCGACGTCGTCGAACCGCTGTCGGCCGACTATCATCTCGTGATCCCGTCGCTGCCCGGCTACGGCTTTTCGGGCAAGCCCGATGTCGCGGAATGGGATGTCGAGCGGATCGCCGCCGCGTGGGACGCGCTGATGCGCGCCCTCGGCTACGAGCGTTATTTCGCGCAGGGCGGCGACTGGGGCAGCGCGGTGACCTGCGCGCTCGGCATGCATCATGCGGACCATTGCGCCGGCATCCACGTCAACATGGTCGTCGGCCAGCCCGATCCCGCGACGATGGCCGACCTCACCGATGCGGAGAAACGCTATCTCGCGCGCTTCGGCTGGTATCGCGACAAGGACAATGGCTATGCGACCCAGCAGGGGACGCGGCCGCAGACGATCGGCTACGCGCTCACCGATTCGCCCGTCGGGCAGATGGCGTGGATCGTCGAGAAATTCCACGGCTGGACCGATTGCGGGCACCGGCCGGGCGAGCAGTCGGTCGGCGGCCATCCCGAAAAGGCGCTGTCGCGCGAAGCGATGCTCGACACGGTCAGCCTCTATTGGTTCACCGCGAGCGCGGCCTCTTCGGCGCGGCTCTACTGGCACAGCTTCCGCAGCTTCGCGGCGGGCGCGATCGACGTGCCGACCGGGTGCAGCCTGTTCCCGAACGAGATCATGCGCCTGTCGCGCCGCTGGGCCGAGGGGCGCTACCGAAACATCGTCTACTGGAACGAACTCGACCGCGGCGGTCATTTCGCGGCGTGGGAACAGCCGGGCCTGTTCGTCGCCGAGCTTCGCGCCGCCTTCGCCCTGATGACGCTCTGATGCACCTTTCGGAAGAGGCATCACCCTTTCTGCCGTTCGTTCTGAGCTTGTCGAAGCACCGTCCTTCTTCTTGCGTCCCCGAAAGAAAGGACGGCCCCCTTCGACTGCCTTGCAGGCGCTCAGGACAGGCTTCGACAAGCTCAGGGCAAACGGTTCAGATTTAACGCACGATGCTTTGAGGGGCGGTGGAGCGCCGCGGCGGCGGCTACAGCGGCGCGGTGAAGGACAGCATCAGCCCGGCGAGCGCCGCCGACATCAGGTTCGACAGGCTGCCCGCAAGCAGCGCCTTCAGGCCCAGCCGCGCGATCATCGGGCGCTGGTTCGGGGCGAGGCCGCCGGTCACCGCCATCTGGATCGCGATCGAGCTGAAGTTGGCGAAGCCGCACAGCGCGAAGGTCGCGATCGCCACCGAGGTCGCCGACAGCCCGCCCTGTATCTTGCCGAGGTCGATGAAGGCGACGAATTCGTTGAGCACGACCTTGGTGCCGAACAGCCCGCCCACCGACGCGCTCTCGTCCCACGGCACCCCCATCAGCCACATTACCGGGCGGAAGATCGCGCCGATGATTGCCTGGAACGACAGGTCGGGTTGGCCGAACCAGCCGCCGACCCCCGCGAGCAGCCCGTTCGCCAGCGCGACCAGCGCGACGAAGGCGAGCACCATCGCGCCGACCGCGACCGCCAGCCGGACGCCGGTCTGCGCGCCCTGCGCCGCCGCCATGATGATGTTCGCGGGCTTCTCCTCGTCATGGCTCGCCTCGGGCATGATCACGGGTTCGATGCCGATGTCCCTGGGGTCGTCGGGCATCATGATCTTCGCCATCAGGATGCCGCCGGGCGCCGACATGAAGCTCGCGGCGAGCAGATAGGGCAGCAGCTGCTCGCCGATCATGCTCGCATAGGCGCCGAGGATCGTCCCCGCGACCCCCGCCATCCCCACGGTCATCACCGTGAAGAGCTGCGACGGCGTCAGCCCGGCCAGATAGGGGCGGATGACCAGCGGGCTTTCGCTCTGCCCGACGAAGATGTTCGCGGCGGCGCCCAGGCTCTCGACCTTGGTGATGCCCGTCACCTTCTGGATTGCGCCGCCGACCCATTTGATCACGAGCTGCATGATGCCGAGATAATAGAGGATCGAGATCAGCGATGCGAAGAAGATGATCACCGGCAGCGCGGCGATGGCGAAACTGTTCGCGCCCATTTCGGGCGAGGCGAGCGGCCCGAAGATGAAGTCGGTGCCCGCCTTCGCATAGCCGAGCAGGTTGGAAACGCCGTTCGACATCGCCTGGATCACCGCGCGCCCCCACGGCGTGCCGATCACCAGCAGCGCGAACCCCGCCTGCAGCAGGAAGGCGGGGACGACGACGCGCAGGCGGATCCAGCGGCGGTTCGAGGAAAAGAGCACGGCGATCGCGAGCAATGCGACGATGCCGAGCAGACCGATCAGGCGTTCCATGGATAGAGTGCGTCCCCCGCAAGGTTGTTTCGCCTGTCTAGCGGGCTTTGGCGGCGGGGCAAGGGGCGCGCGCCGAGCCGTGTTTCTCGGCCTTCCCTGTCCTGGCAAAACCGACTATCGGGCGGCATGACCGATACCACATCGACGGCGTTGCCGCGCACGTTGTCCCCATCGCTGTTCCTGTTCTCAATCCTCTACGGCGGGATGGTGGTGCTGGCGGGCGTGCTCGGGAACAAGCAGGTGGCGCTGGGAAGCTGGCTGGCGGTCGAGGCCGGAATATTCGCCTTCCTGCTGCTGGTCGCCCTGTCGAGCGCGGTGTCCGAACTGCACGGACAATCGGTCGCCAATCGGCTGGTGCTGTGGGGGTTCGTCCCGCTGGTGCTGTCGATCATGCTGACGGCGCTGGTGCTCGCGCTTCCCGCGTCGCCCGAAATGCAGCCCGAACGGCTGGCGGCGTTCGACATGATCCTGGGGCAGAGCCCGCGCCTGATGGCGGCGGGCATCGTCGCCTACGGGACGTCGCAATTCCTGAACGTCACCATCTTTTCCCGGCTGCGCGGCAGCGTCGGGACAGGCACGTCGACGTGGCTGGCGATCCGCGGCGCGATCGCCAGCGCGCTCAGCCAGATCGTCGACACGCTGCTGTTTGTCACCATTGCCTTTTACGGCGTGTTTCCGATCGCGAACCTGATGGGCGGCCAGATGCTCGCCAAGGTCGCGCTGTCGGTGCTCGTCATCCCGTTCGTGATCACCGGCCTTGTCGCTCTCGGCCGCAACCTCGATGCAAAGACCGCTGGATGATATCGATGACCGACCCTTCGAAAATGCCCGACCTGCTTGCCAAGGCTGAAACGCTCGTCGAGGCGCTGCCCTATCTGCAACGCTATGCCGGCCAGACCTTCGTCATCAAATATGGCGGCCATGCGATGGGCGATCCGGAGGCGCAGCGCGACTTCGCCGAGGATGTCGTGCTGCTGAAAGCCGTGGGGATCAACCCGGTGGTCGTCCATGGCGGCGGCCCGCAGATCGGCCGGATGCTGAAACAGCTCGGGATCGAATCGACCTTCGTCGGCGGGCTGCGCGTCACCGACGCCGCGACCGCGGAGGTCGCGGAAATGGTACTCGCGGGCAAGATCAACAAGGAGATCGTCGGCTGGATCGCCGGGCTCGGCGGCCGCGCGGTCGGCCTGTCGGGCAAGGACGCCAACCTCGTCCTCGCCGAAAAGGTGCGCCGGACCGAACCCGACCCCAATTCGGGGATCGAGCGCCATGTCGACCTGGGCTTCGTCGGCGAGCCGGTGGCGGTCGATCCGACGATCCTGACCAATCTGGCGAACGACAATTTCATCCCGGTGGTGGCGCCGGTCGCGCTCGGCGCCGACGGTGCGACCTACAACATCAACGCCGACACCATGGCGGGGGCGATCGCCGGCGCGCTCGGTGCGAAACGCTTCTTCCTGCTCACCGATGTCGCCGGGGTGCTGGGCAAGGACGGCGCGCTGCTCACCGATCTCGACCGCGGCGGGATCGAGGCGCTGAAGGCCGATGCGACGATCACCGGCGGCATGATCCCGAAGGTCGACACCTGCCTGGCGGCGGTCGACGCAGGGGTCGAGGCGGCGGTCATCCTCGACGGCCGCATCCCGCACGCGATGCTGCTCGAAATTTTCACCGCAAGGGGTGCGGGCACGCTCATTCACCGCTAAGAAAGCGGACCAACGCCTCTAGACGGAGACCCTGCCTTGCTTCTCATGCTCCTCCAGATCGTCGACATCCTGCTGACGGTCCTGTGGTGGTTCATCATCGCGCAGGCGGTGATGTCGTGGCTGATCGCCTTCAATGTGATCAACACGCACAATGATTTCGTCGGCCAGCTGTGGATGGTGCTCGACCGGATCACCGAACCGCTCTACCGGCCCTTCCGCCGCATCATGCCCGATTTCGGGGGCATCGACCTGACGCCGATGCTGGTGCTGATCCTGATCATCATCCTGCAGGGACCGGTGCTCGGCTACCTCGCGCGCTTCGCCTACACCAACGGGCTCGCGTGATGGGGGCGGGGGCGCACATCATCGACGGCAAGGCGTTCGCGGCGGGCCTGCGGGCCCGGATCGCAGAAGCGGTGCCGGCGTTCCGCGCCGCGACCGGGCGCGCGCCCGGACTGGCGGTCGTGCTCGTCGGCGACGATCCGGCGAGCGCGGTCTATGTCGGCTCGAAGGGCAAGGCGACGGTCGCCGCGGGCATGGAAAGCTTCGAGCACCGCCTGCCCGCCGATGCGACGCAGGAAGAGGTCGAGGCGCTGCTCGCCTCGCTCAACGCCGACGACGCGGTCGACGGCATCCTGCTCCAGCTTCCGCTGCCCGGCCATCTCGACGAGCAGCGCGCGGTGGCGACGATCGATCCCGACAAGGACGTCGACGGGCTGACCCCGGTCAGCGCCGGGCGCCTCGCGCTCGGCATAGCCGGCATGGTGCCGTGCACGCCCTATGGCTGTCTGCTGCTGCTGCAGGACCGGCTCGGCGACCTCAGCGGCAAGGATGCGGTCGTCGTCGGCCGCTCGATCCTGGTCGGCAAGCCGATGGCGGCGCTGCTGCTCGGCGCCAACTGCACCGTCACCGTCGCGCACAGCCGCACGAAGGACCTGCCCGCGCTCGTCCGCCGCGCCGACATCGTGGTCGCGGCGGTCGGGCGGCCGGAGATGGTGCGCGGCGACTGGATCAAGCCCGGCGCGGTGGTCATCGACGTCGGCATCAACCGCCTGCCGCCCGCCGACGGCGCGGCGAAGGGCCGGCTGGTCGGCGACGTCGCCTATGCCGAGGCGGCCGCCGTCGCCGACGCGATAACCCCGGTGCCGGGCGGCGTCGGTCCGATGACCATCGCCTGCCTGCTCCGCAACACGCTGGTCGCGGCGCACCGCCGCGCCGGCCTCGCCGATCCGGAGGGATTCTGATGCGGCGGCTCTGGCTCGCGGGCGCCGCGGTCGCGCTGCTCGGCGCCTGCGCCGGGCCGGGGTCCGACATGCGGAACCGGCCGCTCGCGCCCAATCCGAGCGGCTTCGTCGCCGCCGAACTGGCCTTCGCGCGGCTTGCGCAGGACAAGGGGCAATGGACGGCGTTCCGCGAGACCTCGGCGCCCGATGCGGTGATGTTCGTGCCGGAGCGGGTCAATGCGAAGGCCTGGCTCAAGGGGCGCGCCGACCCGCCGGCGTCGGTCCGCTGGCAACCGCACGCGGTCTTTTCGAGCTGCGACGGCAGCGCCGGCGCGACGACCGGGGCGTGGCAGCAGCCCGACGGCAGCACCGGCTATTACACCACCGTCTGGCTGCGCGACCCGTTGAAGGGCGAACTGCGCTGGGTGCTCGACCATGGCGACGGGCTGGCGGCGCCGCGCGAAGCGCCCGAGTTCATCGCATCGAAGCAGGCGGCGTGCGGCGCCCGCCCGGCGGTGGGGATCGCGGCCGGCGGTGAGGGCGACGATACCACGGTCGGCCTGTCGCGCGACCAGACGATGAGCTGGGCCTCGACCGTCCGGCCGGACAAGTCGCGGCGCGTCACCATCCGCCTCTGGGACGGCGAGGCGATGGTGCCCGTCGTCGACGACGTGGTCGCGGCGCCCGGCGCGGCGGCATGATCGACCTCTTCATCTCCGCCTTCGTCACGCTGTTCGTGGTGATCGACCCGCCCGGCTGCGCGCCGATCTATGCCAGCCTGACGACCGGCGCGGGCGCGGCGCAGCGGCGCTCGATGGCGTTCCGCGCGGTCGCGATCGCGGGCTGCATCCTGATCTTCTTCGCGATGTTCGGCGAGGCGCTGCTCAGCTTCCTGCACATCGACCTCGACAGTTTCCGCATCGCCGGCGGGATCATGCTGTTCATCATCGCCATCGACATGGTGTTCGAGAAACGCACCGAACGACGCGAACAACGCGCCGAGAAAGTGAAGGCCGCGGCCGAGGTCGACGATGTGTCGGTGTTCCCGATGGCGATGCCGATGCTTGCGGGTCCCGGCTCGATCGCATCGGTGATGCTGCTCGTCGCGCAGAACAACGGGCTCGACCGCGCGCTGGTGATCTTTGCCGCGCTGCTGCTCGTGCTGCTGCTGACGCTGGCGGCGCTGCTGATGGCGGGGCCGATGATGCGGCTGATCGGCAACAAGGGCGAGGCGGTGATCACGCGCCTTCTCGGCGTGCTGCTCGCCGCGCTTGCCGCGCAGTTCGTGATCGACGGGCTGAAGGCGAGCTTCCCGACGCTGGCCTGACGCAGGCCCCGCCCGGCATCCCGAAGCGCGGGAGGCCGGACGGGGGAGCGTGGCTTACCGCGCGGCGTTGACGTCGTTCTGCGTCACCGGCGCGATGCGGATTTCGACGCGGCGGTTGCACTGATAATCGGCCTCGCTGCGTTCGGGCGCGCATTTGAGCTGCGATTCGCCATAGCCGATCGTCGCCATGCGCGCGCGGTTGACGCCCCGGCCGGCGAGATAGTCGGCGACCGACGAGGCGCGCCGTTCGGACAGGCCCTGGTTGTAGCTGTCGCTGCCGGTCGAATCGGTGTGGCCGTAGACGTCGATATAGGTGCTGGGATATTCGGAGAGCGTCGAGGCGACGCTGTCGAGCGCACTGCGGAACTGCGATTTCACGACCGCGCTGTTATAGTCGAAGGTCACGTCGCCGGGCATGTTGAGGACGAGCTGGTCGCCCTGGCGCTCGACGTCGATGCCGGTGCCAGCGGTGCGTTCGCGCAGCTTCTTTTCCTGCTGGTCCATGTAATAGCCCGCGCCCGCACCCGCCACGGCGCCGATGCCGGCGCCGACGATCTTTTCGGTGCGGTCGCGCTTGCCGCCGATGAGGTCACCGAGCAGGTAGCCGCCGAGCGCGCCGCCGACGCCGCCGATCGCGGCCTTGGAAATGCGCTGCTGCCCGGTCTCCGGATCGGTCACGCAGCCGGTGAGCATCAGCGCGCCGACGGCGGTAAACATGGTGAGCTTGATCGTCCTGTTCTTCATGGGTCGCTCCCTTTCATGGGCGCCGCCGGCTGGTCTTGCGGCGGCCGCCCTCCATGGCGATAACATATGGCCGCGCATCTGGTTCCAGAATCTTGCTGAACGGCGGCTGAGCCGGCCGGTGGAGCATATTGTTGTGCAACGCGGCGGCTTTGCCGTATAGGGGCGCCATGACCGATCCTTGCAGGGGCCAGGCGCCGGAGCGCCCGTTGCCCGTCCCATGACGCCCTTCCCCTGGTCGGACGTCGCCATCATCGCGATCCTCGTCCTGCTCAACGGCGTTTTCGCCATGTCCGAACTGGCCATCGTGTCGTCGCGCGACCCGCGGCTGCAAGCAGCCGAGAAAAGGGGAAGCAACGGCGCGCGGATCGCGCGTCAGCTCGCCGCCGATCCGGGCCGCTTCCTGTCGACGGTGCAGGTCGGCATCACGCTGATCGGCGTTCTGACCGGCGCCTATTCGGGCGCCAGCCTGGGACAGCCGGTCGCCGACCGGCTGGCGGCGCTGTTCGGAATCGACCCGCAGACGGCGCTGAGCGCGGCCTTTGCCATCGTCATCGCGCTGACCACCTATGCCTCGCTGATCGCCGGCGAACTGGTGCCCAAGCAGTTCGCGCTGCGCTCGCCCGAGCGCGTCGCGATCATCGTCGCGCCCTTCATGTACTGGCTGTCGCGCATCGCCGCGCCGCTGGTCTGGCTGCTCGACACCAGTTCGAGTCTCGTCTTTCGCCTGCTTGGCCTCAACCGCGAATCGGAGGATCGGGTGACGGCGGAGGAATTGCACCTGATCGTCGCCGAGGCATCGAAATCGGGGGTGATCGAGGAAAGCGAGCGCGCGATCATCTCGGGTGTCGTGCGGCTGGCCGACCGGCCGGTGCGCGAGGTGATGACGCCGCGCAAGGACGTCGACTGGATCGACGTCGCCGCCGACGCCGCCGCGGTGCGCGCCAAGCTGCTCGAAACGCCGCACACGCGGCTGCCGGTGGCGCGCGGATCGGTCGACGACATCGTCGGCGTCGTCCAGGCGCGCGACATCGCCGCCGCGCTGTTCCGCGGCGAGACGCTCGCGCTCGAGACGCTGACCCGCCATGCGAGCGTCATCCATGATCAGATCGACGCGATGGACGCGCTGGAAGGCCTGCGTGCGGCCGACGTGCCGATGCTGCTCGTCCACGACGAATATGGGCATTTCGAGGGGCTGGTGACCCCCGCCGACCTGCTGTCAGCGATCGCCGGCGAATTCGCGTCCGACCAGGATATCGGCAGCGAGCCCTTCGTCGTCGAGCGTGACGACGGCAGCCTGCTGATCGCCGGATCGATGCCCGCCGACCAGATGGCCGAGCGGCTGGGGATCGAACTCGACGACGACCGCGACTATGCGACCGCCGCCGGTCATGCGCTCGCAGTGCTCAAGCGCCTGCCTGAGGAGGGCGAGCATTTCACCGACAGGGGCTGGCGTTTCGAGATCGTCGACATGGACGGGCGCAAGATCGACAAGCTGCTGGTCAGCGAAATCCGCAAGCCGCGGGAGGACGAAGGCGAGTGACGCCGTGCTTTCGTAGCTCCTAAAGCGACAAAAGAGACGGACGTGCGCCGTCATTCCGTCTCCGTTGTCGCCTTGGCGGGACAGGGCCGCTTTGCTTCGCCGCGCAAGGCGGCATGGATAACCGCCATGTCGGGCCGCCGCTGACGTCGATCGCTCCGCCCTTGAGAACGCGAACGGTCGCAACGCCGTTGAGCGCGCGATCCATAGCGATGCTATACTGATGCGTGCGCCCCATCGAAATCGCGCGATCCCATGCGGCGGCAAAGCTGGCCGCACCGGAGCGGTTACGGAGGCGATAGGCCGACGCGCGGCCCATCCCGACGGCCTTTGCGGCCTTTCCCACCAAACCCATGGCTTCGAGCGCGCGAATGAAATGCGCCTGCGTTTCGGGCGTCCAGCCATCGGCACGCTGCCGCCGCGAGGGCGCGGGAGTGAAGGCGAGGCAGCTGTCGGCAAGCAGCCGCCGCGGCGAGGCCGGTGTGATGCGTTCCATCCGGCAGTTTGGACCACGGCGGAACAATGTAGGAAAGGATTGTTTTCGAAAGGTGGCGGCTTTGGGACGGCTTCCCGATATCCCCCTTCTTCGTCATCCCCGCGAAAGCGGGGATCGAGAGCATTCGTCAGCCGACTGTCCCGGATTCCCGCTTTCGCGGGAATGACGATGTGAAAAACGGGATGGCGCCTTTCGGCTGCGTCCCGGCTGCTACAGTTCGCCGCCGAGCGCCCCATATTTCGCCTCGAACCCGGCCTTGTCGCGGCGCGCGAGGTAGGAGGCCTGGTCGACCCAGTTGTCGCGGACGATGCGGCCCTGGAAGGTGCCGAGTTGCGGGTCGATGGCGGCGATGTCGGCTTCGGTCCATGCCGCGATCTGGTCGAAGCGCGTGATGCCGAGGTCGTTCAGCAGCGTCGCAAGCTTGGGGCCGACGCCCTTCAGCAGCCGCAGATTGTCGCCGGCTGCCGCTGGCTGGGCGGGCGGCGGCGGGGCTTCGACTGGAGCTGGAGCCGGGAGCGGCGCTTCGGCGGCCGGGGCGGGCGGCGGGGGCGGTGCGGGGGGGATGGGGGCCGGAGCCGGCTCGACGGGCTTGAAGCGCGCGGGCTCGGCGGCGACGATGTCGGGCTTCGTCGGTTCGAGCGGTTTGCGCGGCTCGGCGGGCGCGACGGTCGGCGGCGCGGCCTCTTCGGCTTTCGATCGCCCGAACAGCCCCCAGAGAAGCGCGATCGCGACGACGAGCCCGACGACCGCGATGATCCAGTTTTCCTGTAGCCACGTCATGATGATCTCCCTGCTTTGCCGTCAGTTTATGCGGCGGCGCGCGGCGCGTCCAGTGCCGCGCCATCGCGGTCGGGCTGGGTCCCCGCGCAGGCGGGGACCCAGAGCGGCATAATACCACGCAGGCTTTTCGTCGTTCTGGGCTCCCGCCTGCGCGGGAGCACAAGGCTGTTTTTTCAGGCGATTCCGCCCTTAGCGCGCCTCGCGCGCGACTTCGCGCCAGCCGATGTCGCGGCGGCAGAAGCCGCTGGGGAAATCGAGCCGGTCGACCGCGGCATAGGCGCGCGCCTGCGCCTCGGTGACGCTGTGGCCGGTCGCGGTGACGCTGAGCACGCGGCCGCCGGCGGCGACGATCGCTCCGTCGGTGCGTGCGGTGCCGGCGTGGAAGACGCGCACGCCGCCCGCCTCCGCATCGGCGATGCCGCGGATGGCGCCGCCCTTTTCGGGGGTGCCGGGATAGCCGTTCGTGGCCATGATCACCGTCAGCGCATAGTCTCCAGAAAAGGCCGGCGGCGGCGTGTCGGCGAGGCCGCCGGTCGCGGCGGCGTGGAGCAATCCGGCGAAATCGCCGAGAAAGCGCATCATCAGCACCTGGCATTCGGGGTCGCCGAAGCGGCAGTTATATTCGATGAGCTGCGGCCCCGTGTCGCTTAGCATCAGCCCGGCGAACAGCACGCCGACATAGGGGGTGCCGTCGGCGGCGAGCGCCGCGACTGTCGGGCGGACGATGCGGTCCATCACCTGCGCCTCGAGATCGGGGGTCAGCACCGGCGCGGGGCTGTAGGCGCCCATGCCGCCGGTGTTGGGGCCGGTGTCGCCGTTGCCGACGCGCTTGTGGTCCTGCGCGCTGCCGAAGGCGATGACGTCGGTGCCGTCGGACAGCGCGAAGAAGCTCGCCTCCTCACCGGTCAGATAGTCTTCGAGGACGACCTCCGCCCCCGCGCCGCCGAAAGCCCCGGCGAACATGTCCTCGATCGCCGCCTCTGCCTCGGCGCGCGTCGCGGCGATGATCACGCCCTTGCCCGCGGCGAGGCCGTCGGCCTTGATGACGACGGGAATCGAAAAGCCGTCGAGCAGCGCCAGCGCCTCCTCGGCCGAGGTGGCGCGGGCGTAGGCGGCAGTGGGGATGCCGGCGCGCGCACACAAATCCTTGGTGAAGCCCTTCGACCCTTCGAGCCGCGCCGCGGCGGCCGAGGGGCCGAAGACCGCGACGCCGATCGCGCGCAACCGGTCGGCGAGGCCGGCGACGAGCGGCGCCTCCGGGCCGACGACGACGAAGTCGACGGCGTGCGTCCTGACGAAGGCGACGAGGCCGTCGAGGTCGTCGGCGGGAATCGGCACGCATTCGGCGTGCGCCTCTATCCCCGGGTTGCCGGGGGCGGCATAGAGCTTGGCGCAGCTTGGCGATTGTGCCAGTTGCCAGCTCAGCGCATGTTCGCGGCCCCCCGACCCAATGAGCAGGATATTCATGGCAGTCCCTTTTCCCGATCCGGCGTCCGACAGCGAAGCGCCCGCGCGGCTGTTAGCCGAGGCAGGCGCGCGCGACAATGCGTCCGCGGCATCCGGGGCGTCTGGCGCGCCCGCGATGACGGTCAGCCAGTTGTCGGCGGCGATCAAGCGCGCGGTCGAGGATGGATTCGGCCGCGTCCGCGTTCGCGGCGAGCTGTCGGGCACCAAGCGCGCGGCGTCGGGGCATTTCTATGCCTGCCTGAAGGACGACAATGCGCTGATCGACATGGTGATGTGGAAGGGGCAGGCGGGCCGCCTCGCCTTCCGGCCCGAGGACGGGATCGAGGTGATCGCGACCGGCAAGCTCACCACCTATCCCGGCCGCTCCAAATATCAGCTCGTCGTCGAATCGCTCGAGGTCGCGGGCGAGGGTGCGCTGATGCTGCTGTTCGAGAAGCTGAAGGCGCGGCTCGGCGCCGAGGGGCTGTTCGACCGCGAGCGCAAATATGACCGGCTGCCCTTCCTGCCGCGCACGATCGGGGTCGTGACATCGCCGACCGGCGCGGTTATCCGCGACATCCTGCATCGCCTCGCCGACCGCTGTCCGACGCATGTGATCGTCTGGCCGGTGCTGGTGCAGGGCGAGGGTGCGGCGGCGCAGGTCGCGGCCGCGATCCGCGGCTTCGACGCGCTGGAACCCGGCGGTCCGATACCGCGCCCCGATCTCGTCATCGTCGCGCGCGGCGGCGGCTCGATCGAGGATCTGTGGGCGTTCAACGAGGAGGTCGTGGTGCGCGCGATCGCCGATTGCCGCATCCCGACGATCAGCGCGGTGGGGCACGAGACCGACGTGACGCTCGCCGACTATGCCGCCGACGTGCGCGCCCCGACCCCGACCGCAGCGGCCGAGATGGCGGTGCCGGTGCGTGCCGAGCTGATGACGCAGCTGGCGACGTGGCGCGGTCGGATGCTCGGCGCGGCGAATCGCCATCAGGGGCTGGCAGGCGAGCGACTCACCGCGCTGGCGCGGCACCTGCCGCGGCGCGAGGCGCTCTATGCGCCGCAGCGCCAGCGGCTCGACGATGCCGGGGACAGGCTCGACCGCTGTCAGCGCCACCGGCTCGCGGTCGTCGCCGAGCGGCTGACGAGCCGGTCGGCGGCGCTGCGTCCGGCGCTGCTGGCGCGGGCATGGGATCGCGACCGGGCGCGGCTGTCGGGGCTGGCGCGGCTGCTCGCCTCGCTCGACCCGCGCGCGCTGCTGTCGCGCGGCTATGCGATGGTGCGCGATGCCGGCGGGACGATCGTGACGACCGCGGCCGGCGCGCGCGCGGCGGGGCATCTGCGGCTCCAGTTCGCCGATGGCGAGGTGCCGGTGCAGGCGGCGGCCGATGGAACGCCGCCTACGCCCGCGCCGAAACCCGCCCGCAAGCCGCCGCTCGCTGCGCCCGGACGCGGGCAGGGCGAGCTGTTCTGACGGCGGCGGGGGTGGCCGCCGGGGGCGGAGCTGCTATAAGCTCTGCCATGATTTACGCTCGAACGGACATCGAATCATGCTGATCGCCAGCCGCAACCGCCTCGCCCGCCTGCAATACGGCCCGAACGGCTTTCGCACCCTGTCGCCCGGCGACCATGTGCTGTGCGCGGTCAGCGGCGCGCCGATCGGGCTCGACGAACTGCGCTACTGGTCGGTGGCGCGGCAGGAACCCTATGCGAGCGCCGCAATCGCGACGCGGGCGATGCTGGACGCGGTGCCCGGCGCATGACGGCACGCGGGGCGCGGCCCCGGGGGCCGGTCTTCCTGTCGCTGCTTGGCATGATCGTCGTCGCCGGCTGCGTTCCGGCAGCGGAGGACGCGCCGCCCGCCCCGCCGCCGCCGCCGCCCGCGCCCGAGGCGTCCGTCCCGACGCCGCCCGCGCCGCCGCCTGCTGTCGCAGGACCCGCCGATTTCCATTTTCGCGGTACCGCCATCCAGGGCGGTGCGCTGATCGGGCAAGCGCCCGGCGGCACGCGCGCGCTGGCGCTCGACGGCGAAGCGGTGGCGCTCGCCGCCGACGGGGCATTCCTGGTCGCCTTCGACCGCGAGGCGCCCGCGACCCAGCGCCTCGTCGCGACGCTGTCCGACGGGCGCCGGGTCGAACGGACGCTGGCGGTCGCGGCGGGGCAGTGGCGGATCGAGTATGTCAACGCGCCCTGGCGCGGCAGCGCGGCGAGCGACGCGGAGTTCGAGCGGCGACGCCCCGGCGAGCTGGCGCAGATTCGCGCGGCGCGCGCGGTGCAGGCCGATTCGGACGGCTGGCGCCAGACGTTCCGCTGGCCGGCGACCGGCCGCCTGTCGGGCTTCTTCGGGTCGCAGCGCGTCTATCAGGGCAAGCCGGGGAGCTATCACAGCGGCACCGACGTCGCGGTTCCCGCCGGTACCCCCTTCCGCGCCCCCGCCGACGGCGTCGTCGTGCTGGCGGCGGCGGTTCCCTTCACGCTCGAAGGCCATCTGCTCATCGTCGATCACGGCATGGGCCTCAACAGCGCCTTCCTGCATTGCCAGCGGCTCGACGTGGCGGTCGGCGACCGGGTGGCGCAGGGGCAGGTGCTGGGAACGGTGGGCCGGACCGGCCGCGCGACGGGGCCGCATCTGCACTGGGGCCTGATGTGGCGCGGCGCGCGGCTCGACCCCGGCACGCTCGCGGGTCCGATGCAGCGCTGACCAACGGGAGCCGGGCCGCAAAATCGTAACCGTTGAAACAAAATAACGCAAAGCGGCCGCCCCGGCGCATAGTGTTTCGCGGCGTCTCCGGGTTGTTGCAAATACGTCACAATCGCTGGCGAAACGGCAGAAAGCGCCGGGAATTTCCTTTACTCCAGATGAATGACCGGCCATCCCGCACGCTATCGGGGTGTCTATGCGGGGGCGTTGAATCGTCCACGCCGTGTATGCCCGGGTATCTCGATCCATCAGAGCAAGGGACTGCACTGTGAAGAAAACCCAATATTCGAAGCTGAAGCTGGGCGCTGCGCCGCTGGTGCTCGGCGTCGCCCTCGTTTCGGCTCCTGCCTATGCGCAGGACGAAGGCGCGACCAGCAGCTCGGAAATCGTCGTGACCGGCACGCTGATCCGCAACCCGAACCTGGAATCGGCCTCGCCCGTTACCGCCATCGGTGCGGATGAGATCGACATGCAGCAGGCGAACGTCGCCGAAGAACTGCTGCGCGAACTGCCCGGCGTCACGCCGTCGATCGGCTCGGCGGTCAACAACGGCAACGGCGGTGCGTCGTTCGTCAACCTGCGCAACCTCGGTTCGAACCGCAACGTCGTCCTGATCGACGGCGTCCGTCTGGTGCCGGCCGAACTGAATGGTCGCTTCGACCTCAACAACATTCCGCTGGCGTTGATCGAGCGCGTCGATGTGCTGACCGGCGGCGCTTCGACGACCTACGGCGCCGACGCCGTCTCGGGCGTCGTCAACTTCATCACGAAGCGCAACTTCGCGGGTATCGAAGCCAACATCTCGAACCAGATCACCGAGCGCGGCGACGGCCACACGCTACGCGCCGACGTGACGATCGGCGCGAACTTCGACGATGGTCGCGGCAACGCCGTGTTCAGCATCGGCTATCAGGAATCGGATCCCATCTATCAGGGCGGCCGCGAGCATGGCCTCTATGCCCTCAGCTCCAGTTCTGGTGGCGCGGGCGGCTCGGGCACCGCGGTTCCGTCGCGCTTTTCGCTTCCTGGGCAGGGTACGCGGCAAATCAACGCCGCCGGCACGGACTTCAATCCGGGCACCAGCTTTACGGCGTTCAACTTCAACCCGTACAACGTCTACCAGACGCCCTTCAAGCGGTTCAACATGTACGGCGCTGCCAACTATGAGATCAGCGATGCGCTTGAAGTCTATACGCGCGGCGTTTTCTCGAAGAATACCGTCAGCACGATCATCGCACCGTCGGGCGCGTTTGGTATCGGGGTCAATATTCCGCTGAACAACCCGTTCCTCAACGATACTTTGCGCACCACCTTTTGTGATGCGAACGGCATTGATGCGGCGACCTGCACTGCCGCCGCCGATCCGTCTCTGACGCCGGGCGATGCGGCCTATCGGACGGTGACGAGTTCGTTGTTCCGTCGTGCGACCGAAGTCGGTCCGCGTATCAGCGAATACACGACCAACTTCTTCGATTATCGGCTGGGTTTCCGTGGTGGTGTCACCGATACGATCAGCTGGGATGTCTTCGGCAGCTATGGCGAATCCGAAAATCTGCAGCAGATCGGCGGTTATACGCTGAACTCGCGGGTGCGCGACAGCTTCCTCGCGAACAACACGACAAGCTGTTTTGACGGCACGGCCGCAGGCTGCGTTCCGATCAACTGGTTCGGCGTGGAAGGCAACAGCAGCTGGACGCCCGAGGCGATCAGCTTCCTGAACGAGGTGTCGACGGTCCGCACCAAGACGTCGATGGCGCAGGCCCGCGCGATGCTCAGCGGTGATTTCGGCGTTGCCAGCCCGATGGCGTCAGACCCGATCTCTTTCGCGGTCGGCGGCGAATATCGCGAGTATAAGGCGTCGCAGGCGTCCGATACACTCGCGGCCGGCGGTGACCTCGGCGGTGCTGGCGGTGCCGCGCCGAACATCGATGGTGGCTTCAACGTCTATGAAGCGATCGGTGAACTCATCGTTCCGCTCGTCCAGGACAAGCCTTTCTTCGAGGATCTGACCATCGAAGGCGGCATCCGCTATTCGTCCTACAAGGTCGATGCGGTCGGCAGCCCGTCGTACAACACCACGACGTGGAAGGTCGGCGGCAGCTGGACCCCGATCAGCGATATCAAGTTCCGCGGCAACTATGCGCGGGCGGTTCGTGCGCCGAATATCGCCGAACTGTTCTCGCCGGTGAATACGGGACTGACCAACCTGCAGGACGACCCGTGCGCGACGCGCGACGATAACGGCAACATCATTCGGGCCAATCCGACCGGCGAACTGCGCGCTGTCTGTATTGCGCAGCTCGCGCCGGGCACGCCGGCCAGCACGGTGGACTTCATCGCCCAGCCGATTTCGGGCCAGGCCAACGCCACGGGCGGCGGTAACCTGAACCTCGGGCCGGAAATCGGCAAGACCTGGACGGTCGGCGTCGTGCTGCAGCCCAGCTTCGTTCCGAAGCTGTCGCTGTCGGTTGACTATTACCACATCAAGATCACGGGTGCGATCACGTCGCCGACCCCTGGTGACGCTATCTCGGCCTGCTTCGGTGCCGATCCCTCGTCGCCGGCGGCTGGTGCGTCGTCGACGGCCGCCTGTACGTCGATCCGTCGCGATCCGCTGACGGGTGGTTTGAATGGCGATCCGAACACGACACCGGGTCTGTTCCTGACGACGTCGAACCTCGGCACGCTGGAAACCAGCGGCATCGACGTCAACCTGAACTACTCGCGCGACGTGGGCTTCGCGAACCTCAGCTTTGCCGGCCAGTTGAACTGGACGGAGCAGTCGAAGTTCCAGTCGGCTCCGGGCAGCTATAATCGCGATTGCGTCGGCTATTTCTCGGCAAACTGCGGTCAGCCGATTCCCGAGTGGCAGTGGTCGCTTCGCACCTCGCTGGCGTTCGACGACTTCGACGTCTCGCTGCTGTGGCGCCACATCGGCAGCAGCAAGTATGAAGGTCTGGCCAGCGACTACGCGGACCGTGGCTTCGATGACAACTCGCGCGAGATCTTCGAGGGCGCGCTGGGCGCCGGCACGGGCACCCTGTCCGGCAAGCAGGTTAACTTCAATCGTATCAAGGCATATGATTATTTCGACCTGACGACGCGGTTCAACGTTCTCGAGAATCTGACCGTGACGGTGGGCGTGCAGAACCTGTTCGACAAGAAGCCGCCGCTGGTTGGTGGTGAAGCGGGTTCGACGACCTACAACAGCGGCAACACCTTCCCGTCGACCTACGATTCGATCGGACGCCGTTACGTCGCCGCGGCTCGCGTCCGCTTCTAAGAGCGAATACGCGAAAAAATCGGGAGCGGGCAGTGATGCCCGCTCCCTTTTTTATGGGTGATCGCTGAAGAATGGCTCGAACGGTTTTACTCGAAAGGGAGGCACGGTTCTTCTGGGCGGCAACGCCATTCACGCCTTTCGCTATGTCAGGGAAATCGATTCGAAACGCCGCACGTGAGCGGGACAGCCGATCCATCTTCCCGATCCAAAGCCATATCGCCTTGGTCGGAGACCGTTTCGCCTTCCGGAACCCCGGCGAAAGCGAGGTTCCAGATAGCATGGTCCGCCTCGCGCGGACCCCGCTTTCGCCGGCGATTCTAGCGACAGTCGTCCCGCGCTAACGCGCACCGGCAGGGGGTAGCAGGGCGTTTGGCAGGACCAGCGGGATCGCGGCGGTGTCAGCCACCGCTAGCGTCCAATCATGCACCTTGTCGATCTCGTCGCCATAGGCTGCCGTCGCCGCGGCGCGCTCCTGCTTGCGCGCTTCGACCGAGAAATCGGCGCCCGATTTGCTGTGCCGCGAGAAGACGGTGCGGCCGGCCAGGTCGCCGCCTGCCGCCGCTGCGGCCGGAAGCATCGAAAAGTCCGCGAGCGCCTTCAGCGTGGCGGCGGGGTCGGCCAGCAGGCTTTCCGAATCGAGGGTGCGGACGCGATCGGGAAAGCGTTCGGCCAGTGCGATGAACAGGCGCTGCTGGGCCAGCCACCCGACCGCCGCCACCTGAAGGTCGCTGAGCCGGAAATAGTCGCGGGCCTCGAACCCCAGATCGACGAGATTCTCGCGCAGCAATCCTTCGAGAAGCTCGCGCGCCCATAGACGGCACCATAAACCCTTGCGTGCGACCGACAGCAGAAACTCGCGCAGCGGTGCGTGCAGGAGCAGCGCATGGGCGTCGGGGCGCAGTGCCATCATCGGCGTCATCAGCCCCGCAAGGATGTTGGAAGGCTTGACCACGACCGTCTCCGCCGGTGTCCAGCGCCGCGCGAGCAGCAGGAGCGCATCGTCGAGCAGATGTGCAAGCTCCGCCCCCCCGCGCTCGCCACGGCGATGGATGCCGGTGATGTCGTTGAGCAGGACGGGTTCGGAAAGACCCATCGAATGACCCGGAATATCCAGCGCCCGCACGAGCAGCGTCGAGGCGCAGAAGGCGGAATGAAACAGGAAATGGATCGCGCCAGCGTTACCGCGCGCGGCCTCGACGCTCGCGGCGCGCGGCGCCACGATCTCGGGCTGCCCGCCGACGAGCTCGTCGGTCAGAAATGGTCCTGCGGCGTGCATTGCGTGGGGCACGTGACGGAACAGCAGGCGGTCCGCCGCCATGTCGTAGCGGTGTGCAAGCCATGTCGGATCGGCGGGATCGAAAGCGGGCGTGGAAACCATGGTCGCACCATAATCGCGACCGGCCGGGCGACAAGCGCCGTCTTTCCAATGCGCCGTTCGCAGCGTAGGGAAAGTCATGTCCAAGTCGACTCTTTCGTCCCACGAAGCCAATGCTCAGGGGCTCGTCGCGCTGAACGTCGGCGATTCCGCGACCGCGGTTCGGCTGTTCACGCACGCCGTCT
This sequence comes from Sphingopyxis sp. SCN 67-31, assembly GCF_001725095.1. Lineage (NCBI taxonomy): Bacteria > Pseudomonadati > Pseudomonadota > Alphaproteobacteria > Sphingomonadales > Sphingopyxidaceae > Sphingopyxis > Sphingopyxis sp. SCN 67-31. The sequence goes on from NZ_MEFH01000051.1 coordinate 85,777, forward strand.
CAGTCGATCCGCAAGCCGGAAGCCTGTGGCGCAATCTCGCGCATGCGCACCGCCTGCTCGGTGACGACGACGGTGAGCGGCGGGCCTTGCAAGGCGCGCTCGAGACCGACCAGCGCGACGTTGCCGCGCTCGTCCGGCTGGCCGAACTGCACGAACGGCGCGGCGAAACGCGCGACGCGCTTCTGCGCTGGTCGGCGGTGCTCCAGCTCGGCGAGCAGATCGCCGATCCGGCGCCGGCCTTTGTGCAGATCCTCGACCATGCGCGCGCCTATTGCCAGGCGCAACAGGCCGCGCTCGCCGGCTTCGTCGAGCGCGAATTCGGTTCGCGCCTTTCGGCGCTCGATGAAACGGCGCGCCGGCGTTCCACCGCTTTCCTCGACCATGCCCTCGGGCGTCGCCGCGTCTATCGGAACCAGTGCGCAGGCCTCCATTATCCGTTCCTGCCGGCCGACGAATATTTCGACGACCACCATTTTCCGTGGTTCGACGATCTGGCCGCGCGCGCTCCGGCAATCCGCGCCGAACTCGAGGCGTTGCTCGCCGATCCCGGCGACGCGCTGCGGCCCTATGTCCGCATGGACAAAGGTGCATCGGGCAGCCAGTGGGACCAGCTGGACCACAATGCCGACTGGAGCGCCTGCTTCCTGTGGGAGTATGGCCAGCCCAACCAGCCCGTCCTCGACCGCTGTCCGGAAACCGCTGCCGCGCTCGCCGCGACGCCCAGCGCGCATATTCCGGGCCGGGCGCCCAGCGCCTTTTTCTCGATGTTGCGCCCGCATACGCGCATTCCGCCGCACACCGGCGTCACCAATACCCGGGCAATCATCCATCTGCCGCTGATCGTGCCGCCGCGTTGCGGCTTCCGCGTCGGCGGGGAGACGCGCGAATGGGTCGAAGGCCGGCCCTTCGCTTTCGACGATACCATCGAACATGAAGCCTGGAACGAAAGCGATTCGCTGCGCGCCATCCTCATCTTCGACGTGTGGAACCCGCATTTGAGCCCCGAAGAGCAGGCCGTCATCGCCGATTATTGCCGGACAGCCGACACGCTGACCGAGCCGGCGGCGCGATGAGCCTCTTGCGAGTGGCGCGATCCATTGGTAATTCGGGCTGATTGGCCGGAAGGGGCAGACATGTACGTGGCATCCATTATCCTGAGCGCCCTCTTGCAGGCGTCCAACCCGCAGCCCGTGGCGGACAAGAAAGACGACCCCGATGCGGAAATGGTTTGCCGCCGGGTCGACGTGACCGGCTCGCTCGCCCGCAAGGAACGGGTGTGCAAGACGCGCGGCGAATGGCGCCGTCTGGCGGATTCCGGCAATGCGACCGCCCGCGACATCATCGATTACAGCCGCGGTCGCCCGAGCGGGCAATAATCGTCGGCGCCGAACAGTATAGTCTGACGACACGGCGAGACATACGGTAGAAGCGGATTTCAGAACCACCGGTCTGGATCGAATCCAGACCGGTGGTCTTGTCTTTGGCCTCCTTATACCGGCGTCAGCACCAACGCCCCGTCGCCCTCGTCGACCTTGACCGTCTGACCGTCCCTGACCTCGCCCTTGAGGATGAGGTCGGCGAGCGGGTCCTGCAGATATTTCTGCACCGCGCGCTTCAGCGGGCGGGCGCCATAGACGGGGTCGTAGCCGACGCGGCCGAGCCAGCTGCGCGCCGCGTCGGTGAGGTCGAGCGTCACCTTGCGGTCGGCGAGCAGTTTCTGCACGCGCGCGACCTGGATGTCGACGATGCCGCCCATATGCTGCTGGCCCAGGCGGTGGAACAGCACGATCTCGTCGAGCCGGTTCAGGAACTCGGGCCGGAAATGGGCGCGGACGACCTCCATCACCGCGGGTTCGGCCTGTTCGACCTGCGCGTCGTCGGGAAGCGCGGCGATCGCCTGGCTGCCGAGGTTCGAGGTCAGGATGATCAGCGTGTTGGTGAAGTCGACCGTGCGGCCCTGCCCATCGGTCAGCCGCCCGTCGTCGAGCACCTGGAGCAGGATGTTGAACACGTCGCCATGCGCTTTCTCGACCTCGTCGAACAGCACGACCTGATAGGGGCGGCGGCGCACCGCTTCGGTGAGCACCCCGCCTTCCTCGTAACCGACATAGCCCGGCGGCGCGCCGATCAGCCGCGCGACGCTGTGCTTTTCCATGAATTCGGACATGTCGATGCGGACCATCGCATTGTCGTCGTCGAACAGGAAGCGCGCCAGCGCCTTGGTCAGTTCGGTCTTGCCGACACCCGTCGGACCGAGGAACAGGAAGCTGCCGAGCGGCCGGTTCGGGTCCTGCAGCCCGGCGCGCGCGCGGCGCACCGCGGTCGAGACCGCGCGCACCGCCTCGTCCTGCCCGATCACGCGCTGGCCGAGATGCGCCTCCATGCCGAGCAGCTTCTCGCGCTCGCCCTCCAGCATCCGGTCGACCGGGATGCCGGTCCAGCGGCTGACCACCGCGGCGATGTCGTCGGCGGTGACCTCCTCGCGCAGCATCGCATTGCCCGCGACGGCCTGCGCCTCCTCGAGCTGCTTTTCGAGCGCTGGGATGGTGCCATAGCTGAGCTCGCCTGCCTTGCCGAGGTCGCCCGCGCGCTGCGCCTGGTCGAGCGCGACGCGCGCGGCGTCGAGCTGTTCCTTGATCTTCGCCTCGGCGTGGATCTTCTCCTTTTCGGCCTGCCACTTCTGGGTGAGTTCGGCCGACTGCTGTTCGAGGTTGGCGAGTTCGGCCTGCAGATTCGCAAGCCGGTCGCGCGACGCGTCGTCGCTTTCCTTGCCGAGCGCGGCTTCCTCGATCTTCATCTGGATGATGCGGCGGTCGAGCGTCTCGATCTCCTCGGGCTTCGATTCGACCTCCATGCGGATGCGGCTCGCGGCCTCGTCCATCAGGTCGATCGCCTTGTCGGGCAGGAAGCGGTCGGTGATATAGCGGTTCGACAGCGTCGCCGCGGCGACGATCGCGCCGTCGGTGATCCGCACGCCGTGGTGCAGCTCGTATTTCTCCTTGAGCCCGCGCAGGATGCTGATCGAATCCTCGACCGTCGGCTCGCCGACGAACACCGGCTGGAACCGCCGCTGGAGCGCGGGGTCCTTCTCGACATATTTGCGATATTCGTCGAGCGTCGTCGCGCCGATGCAGTGGAGCTCGCCGCGTGCGAGCGCGGGCTTGAGCAGGTTCGAGGCGTCCATCGCGCCCTCGCCCTTGCCGGCGCCGACCAGCGTGTGCATCTCGTCAATGAACAGGATGATCTCGCCCTCGGCCGACTTGACCTCGTCGAGCACGCCCTTGAGGCGCTCCTCGAACTCGCCGCGATATTTGGCGCCCGCGATCAGCGCGCCCATGTCGAGCGCGAGCAGGCGGCGGTCCTTGAGGCTGTCGGGGACGTCGCCGTTGGCGATGCGCAGCGCGAGCCCTTCGGCGATCGCGGTTTTGCCGACGCCGGGTTCGCCGATGAGGACGGGGTTGTTCTTGGTGCGGCGCGCGAGAATCTGCACGGTGCGGCGGATTTCCTCGTCGCGGCCGATGACCGGGTCGAGCTTGCCCTCGCGCGCGACTTCGGTGAGGTCGCGAGCATATTTCTTGAGCGCTTCGAAGCTGTCCTCGGCGCCCGCGGTGTCGGCGGTGCGGCCGCGGCGCAGCTCGTTGATGACGGCGTTCAGCGCGTCGGCCTTCACGCCGGCGTCGGCGAAGGCCTTGCCGACCGGGGTCGTCGCGGCGAGCACCATGGCGAGCAGCAGCCGCTCGACGGTGACGAAGCCGTCGCCGGCCTTGGTGGCGACCTGTTCGGCCTGATCGAGCAGGCGCACCGCGTCGTTGTCGAGCCCCGGCGTGGACTGCGCGCCCGATCCCGACACGGCGGGCACCTTGGCGAGCAGGGCGTCGATGCCCTGCACGGCGCGCGCGGCATCGCCGCCGGCGCGCTGGATCAGGCCGGCGGCCATGCCGTCCTTGTCCTCGAGCAGTGCCTTGGCGATGTGCTCGGGGCCGATCCGCTGGTGGTTCATGCGGATCGCGATCGTCTGCGCCGACTGGAGGAAACCCTTGGCGCGGTCGGTGAATTTTTCGAGGTTCATGTAAAGGATCCCCTTTCTTGCCGACAGAGATAGTGTTGCCGTTATGCAACACAAGGGCGCGTTTCGAGATTCGCGTGGAGAGGGGGAGGTGCGGCGAAAATCGGCCGGGAGGAGCGGAGGGTTGGGGAAGATTCGCGCAGAGGCGCAGAGATCGCAGAGATCGCAGAGAGTTTGAATCGGGTTCACGCGGAGCCGCGGAGACGCGGAGAAATCGCGCTTGCCGCGAAGCGGCTTCTTCTCGCCCACCTTGTCGTCAGGCGCACAGATCGGGAAAATATGGGGCCTGTCGGCCCTAACCATATCTCCGCGGCTCCGCGGCTCCGCGTGAACATGATCTCTGCGATCTCTGCGCCTCTGCGCGAATCGTTTCCGAAGCCCCCAGGCGACACAGCCGCTTGCCTTCGCACCGTTCGCCCGCCACACCATCGCGGCCGAAGACAGGAAGGATGGCGGACATGCTGCGACGGGCTGTGCTGGGATTGCTCCTGCTGCTGGCGGCCGCCGCGCTGGGGCTTGGCTTGTGGGAGCCGCTGACGGCGCAAGCGCCCGCCGCGCCCGCCTTCCGACCGACCGACGTCCAGATCGCGCGCGACAAATTCGGGGTGCCGCACATCTTCGGCAAGACCGATGCCGACGTCGCCTATGGCGTCGCCTATGCCCATGCCGAGGATGATTTCTCGACCCTGCAGGAGGTGCTTGCGATGACCCGCGGGCGCGCCGGGGCGATGCTGGGCGAGGATGGGGCGAAGATCGACTATGTCGCCGAACTGCTCGGCGTGCGCGCGACCACCGCGCGCGACTGGCCGCGCCTGCCTGCGGACGTGCGGGCGCTGTTCACCGCCTATGCCGCCGGGCTCAATCATTATGCCGACAAGCATCCGGGCGAGGTCCGCCTGTCGGGGCTGTTCCCCGTCACCGGCGAAGATGTCGTCGCAGGCTTCGTGCTGCGGTCGCCCTTCTTCTTCGGGCTCGATTCGACGATCGGCTCGCTCGCCGAGGGCACGCCGCTGGCGCGCGAGGGCGGGCCGGCGCTCGACCCCAAGGGGCAGCCGGTCGCGCGCGACCTGACCCCGGTCGGGCGCGATCCCGACGACAATGGCTCGAACGCGATGGCGGTCGCGCCGTCGCGCTCGACCGACGGCGCGACGCGGCTCGTCTCCAACTCGCACCAGCCGTGGACCGGCGGCGTCGCCTGGTACGAACTGGTCGTCCATTCGGGCGAGGGCTGGGATTTCGCCGGGGCGAATTTTCCGGGGTCGCCCTATCCTTTCCTCGGTCACAACAAGTATCTCGGCTGGACCAACACGGTGAACCGGCCCGACCTGATCGACGTCTACCAGCTGGCACTCGATGACAGCGGCGAGAATTACCGCTTCGACGGGAAGTGGGCGCCGCTGGAAACGAAGCGGGTCTGGCTGCGCGTCAAATATGGTCCCTTCGTGCTGCCGGTGCCGCGCACCGTCCATCGCTCGGTGCACGGGCCGGTGATCGTCGGTGCCAAGGGCGCCTTCGCCATCCGCTACGCCGGGATCGACCAGGCGAACATGGTCACGCAATATTACCGGCTGAACAAGGCGCGCAATTTCGCCGAGTGGCGCGCGGCAATGGCAGGGCAGGGCGTGCCGGCGACCAATTTCGTCTATGCCGATGCCAGGGGCAATATCGGCTTCTTCTACAATGCGATGTTCCCCGACCGGCCCGCCGGCTATAATTGGCGCGGCGTCCTGCCGGGCGACACATCGGCGAATTTGTGGACGAAGGCGCTGCCCTTCGACCGGGTGCCGGCGCTGGTCAATCCGCGCTCGGGCTATGTGATGAACGCGAACAACACGCCGTGGGTCGCGGCGGGGCCGGGCGACGAGCTCGACGCTGCGGCCTTTTCGCCCTTGCTGGGGATCGAGGACGACATGACCAACCGCGCGGCTCGGCTGATCGAGTTGTTCGAGGCGTCGGGGCCGATCGACGAGGCGCGGCTGAAGGCGATCAAATACGACACCAGCTATGCGAAGACCGGCTATGCCAAGGCGTGGATCGACCGGCTGCTCGCGATCGACGTCAGCGGCGACCCGGCGCTGGCCGAGGCGCAGCGGCTGCTGCGCAAGTGGGACTGGAACCTCGACGGCAAGGGGCACGGCGATGCGCTGGCGCTGATGCTGCTGCGCCCCGCGGGCGGGCGCCATTACCAGCGCCGCCCGCCGCCCGACCCGCTGACCGTGCTCAAGCAGACGGTCGTGCATCTACAGGACCATTTCGCGACGCTCGATCCGAAGCTGGGCACGGTGCTGCGGCTGCGGCACGGCGAGGGACCGCACCGTGTCGACCTGCCGCTCGACGGCGGCAACGACACGATCCGCGCCTCGACGCTGTGGGATGTGGAGCCCGACGGGCGGCTGAAAGTGCGCCACGGCGACAGCTTCATCCTGTTCGTGACGTGGGACCGCGACGGGCGGGTGCATTCGGAATCGATCCAGCCCTTCGGGGCCGCGACGACGCGGCCGGACAGTCCGCACTATAACGACCAGGCGCCGCTGTTCGTGGCGCACAGGTTGAAGCCGGTGCTGTTCGACCCGGCGGCGCTACGCGCCAGCGGGGCGCGTTTCTATCGGCCTTGAAAGCCCCGCACGGCCGTCCTACACCATTGATACACTGCCGTTCGGCACGGCCGGTCCGCAGGCCGGCCGGTTTCTCCCCGTTCGAGAGGATGTCCATGCCGCGTCTTTCCCGTCTCGCCGCCGCCCTTGCCCTGTCGACCGCGCTGGTCGCCGCCGGTCCCGCGCTCGCCAAAAGCAAGGCGGCGCAGCCTGCGCCGGTCGCCGAACTGGTGAAGGCGGTCGACATTCCGTGGCAGGCTTTCACGCTCGACAACGGCCTGCGCGTGATCGTGCACGAGGATCGCAAGGCGCCGGTGGTCGCGGTGTCGGTGTGGTATCGCGTCGGCTCGAAGCATGAGCCGAAGGGCAAGACGGGCTTCGCGCACCTGTTCGAGCATCTGATGTTCAACGGATCGGAGAATGCGCCCGGCGATTTCTTCGAGCCGCTGCAACAGGTCGGCGCGACCGATTTCAACGGCACCACCAGCATGGACCGCACCAATTATTTCGAGACGGTGCCGACCGGCGCGCTCGACCGCGCGCTGTTCCTCGAAAGCGACCGCATGGGGCATCTGCTCGGCGCGGTGACGCAGGACAAACTCGACAACCAGCGCGGTGTCGTCCAGAACGAGAAGCGGCAGGGCGACAACAATCCCTTCGGCCTGCTGCGCTACGAGATTTTCGAGAATCTCTTTCCCACCGGTCATCCCTATCATCACAGCACCATCGGTTCGATGGCCGACCTCGATTCGGCGTCGCTCGACGATGTGAAGCGCTGGTTCACCGACCATTACGGGCCGAACAACGCGGTGCTCGTGCTCGCGGGCGACATCGATGTCGCGACCGCGAAGGCGAAGGTGACCGAATGGTTCGGCGACATTGCGCAGGGCCCCGCGGTGACCGCGCCGCCGGTGTCGGTGCCGACGCTGCCCGCGCCGCTCGCCAGGGAGGTCCGCGACCTGATCCCGACGACGCGCCTCTATCGCATGTGGGCGATCCCCGGCCTCAACGATCCCGAGGCGGTGCCGCTGCAGATGGCGGCGACCGTGCTCGGCGGTCTGTCCTCTTCGCGGCTCGACAATGCGATGGTCCGCAAGGACCCGGTCGCGGTCGCGGTCGCCGCCTTTGCCCAGACCTTCGAGGATGCCGGCATATTGATTGTCCAGGCGGACGTGAAGGAAGGCGTCGATCCGGCGCTGGTCGGCCAGAAACTCGACGCAGAGATCGCCAAATTCCTCGAAACCGGGCCGACCGCCGACGAACTGCAACGCGCGGCGGCGAGCTATCTGGGCGGCACGATCGCCGGGCTCGAATCGGTCGGCGGCTTCGGCGGCAAGGCGGTGACGCTGGCCGAGGGCGCGCTCTATTCGAACGATCCGGATCATTACCGGACCGAGCTCGACCGGCTGGCGAAGACGACCCCCGAGCAGGCGGCGGCGGTGGCGCGCAAATGGATGGCGCGACCCGCCTTCTCGCTCACCTACACGCCCGGCGAGCGGACCGAGGGCGGCGAGAACCGCGGCGGCGCGGTGACGGCGGGCAAGGCCGCGGCGGCCGTCGCGCCCGACCGCTACTGGAACGCGGCGCTCGGCGACGTCGGGCCCGACACGGGCGCGATGGGCGCGACGGCGATCGCCGACCGGTCGCAGCTGCCGGCGGTGAGCGGGCTCACCGCGCTCGACTTCCCGGCGATCGAGCGCACGACGCTGCGCAACGGGATCGAGGTCGTCTTTGCGCGGCGGACCGCGGTGCCGACGGTGCAGGTCGCGGTCAGCTTCGACGCCGGCTATGCCGCCGACCCGCACGATGCGCTGGGCACCCAGTCGCTGATGCTCAGCCTTATGGACGAGGGGACGACCAGCCTCGATTCGATCGCCTTCGCCGAGGCGAAGGAGCGGCTCGGCGCGCAGATCGACGGGACCGCCAACGCCGACGAGACGATTTTCAGCCTGTTCGCGCTCAAGCCCAACCTCAGCGCCTCGCTCGGCCTGCTCGCCGACTATATCCGCCACCCGGCCTTCGACGCGCAGGAGCTGGAGCGGGTGCGCGCGCAGCAGCTCAATCGCCTGAAGGCCGAACTCAACAACCCGAACGCGATCGCCTCGCGCGTGCTGCGGCCGGCGCTTTATGGCGCCGACCATCCCTATGGTATCCCGCCCTCGGGCCTCGGGAATGCCAAGGCGGTCGCGGCGGCGACGCGCGACCAGCTCGTCGCCTTCCATTCGGCGTGGATCCGCCCCGACAACGCCCGCATCTTCGTCGTCGGCGATACCACGCTCGCCGAAGTGCGGCGGCAGCTCGACGCGACTCTCGGCCAGTGGAAGCCGCCCACGGCGCCGAAGGGCGAGAAGCATTTCGACATCGCCATCCCCGCGCCGCAGCCGCGCATCCTGCTGGTCGACCGGCCCAAATCGCCGCAATCGGTCATCATGGCGGGCAAGGTGCTCGCCGCGAAGGGCTCCGACAGCCTCGAGGTGCTGCGCGCCGCGAACGACATCTTCGGCGGTGACTTCCTGTCGCGCTTCAACATGAACCTGCGCGAGACCAAGGGCTGGTCCTATGGCGTGCGTTCGGCGGTCTCGGCCGACAAGGACCGGCTGACCTGGGTCGTGGTCGCGCCGGTGCAGGCCGACCGCACCGGCGATTCGATCCGCGAGTTCCGCAGCGACCTCCAGACCTTCCTCGGCGACAAGGGGGTGACGGCGGCGGAGCTGGAGCGGACGGTCAACGGCAGCGTCCGCGAATTGCCCGGCAGCTTCGAGACGTCGGGCGACGTGCTCGGCGGGCTGCGCTCGATCGTCAAGTTCGATCGCCCCGACGATTATTACGAGACGATCGCCGCGAAATACGAGGCGATGTCCATGCCCGCCGTCGACGCCGTGGCGCGCGAGGCGCTGAGCGTCGACGATCTCGTCTATGTCGTCGTCGGCGACGCCTCGATCGTGAAACCACAGCTTGACGGACTGGGTTTGAACGTCGAAACAGTGGCTCCAGCTAATTGACATTAGTTTCAGTAGGAGGGTTTCGATGTCTCAAGTCGACGGCAGCTATGATTGCGTGACCAAGTCGCCGATGGGCGACCAGAAGTCGGTCTTCACCGTGAAGAGCGAGGGCGACAGCTTCACCGGCCAGAACGCCGGCACGATGGGATCGCTCGACGTCGAGAACGGCAAGGTCGACGGCAACAAGCTGAACTGGACGATGAACATGAAGGTGCCGATGCCGATGACGCTCGAATGCGAAGCGACCATCGACGGCGACACGCTGACCGGCACGATCAAGGCCGGTCCCTTCGGTTCGATGGCGATGACTGGCACCCGCCAGGCCTGACCGTCCGGTCCGGACCATATTTCCGGCGAAGGGGCCGTCCCGGGCGACCGGGGCGGCCCTTTGCTTATGGGGCCGTCCAGTCTTTCGCCGGCCGGCACGTGGATAGGGGCTATCCAAAGCGGCGGCATGTGCATACATTGTTGCAATGCACAAAATGACAGAGCCTTCGCCGCGGTTGAGCCTCCCCGGCGATCGTGAAATGGTGATCATGATGGCGATGGTTATGGCGCTGAACGCGCTCGCCATCGATTCGATGCTGCCCGCGCTGCCCGCGATCGGCCGCGGGCTGGAGGTCGCGGTGGCGAACCACCGCCAATATGTGATCTCGGTCTATCTGCTCGGCATCGGGATCGGTTCGCTCGTCTATGGCCCGCTCGCCGACCGCTTCGGGCGCAAGGGGGTGCTGGTGCCGGCGCTGGTCGGCTATGTGATCCTGTCGATCGGCTGCGGGCTCGCGATGAGCTTTCCGATGCTGCTCGCGCTGCGTTTCGGGCATGGGCTGGTCAGCGCTGCGCTGGGCGTGATCGTCGTCGCGGTGATCCGCGATCTCTTTTCGGGCGATGCGATGGCGAAGCGCCTGTCGCTGATCTTCCTCGTCTTCATGGTCGTGCCGATCATCGCCCCGACGATGGGCGCGGGGGTCGAGGCGGTCGCCGGCTGGCGTGCGATCTTCATCGTCCTCGCGGTGATGGGGGTGGTGATGATCCTCTGGCTGCGCCGGCTGCCCGAAACGCTCGCTCACGCCGACGTGCGCCCGCTCGACTGGCGCACGATGGTTGCGGGCTGGGCGACGGTGACGCGGCACCGCCGCGCCGCGGGCTACATGATCGCCTCGGGCATGATGCAGGCCGCGCTCTATGGCTATCTCAATAGTAGCGAGCAGATCATCGCCGATGTCTTCGACGCGCGAAGCCTGTTTCCGTTGGTCTTCGCCTGCGTCGCCATCGGCATCGCGGCGGCGAATTTCTCGAACGCGGCGATCGTCGAGCGCTTCGGTGCACGGCGCGTGTCGCAAAGCGCCGTCTTCGCCTTCATGGCGACGTCGATCGCACAGATCCTCGTCGCGCTGAGCGGCGGCGAGACGCTGTGGATGTTCACGGTTCTGATGATGATCAACGTCGGTCTGATCGGGTTCATCGGCAGCAATTTCGGTTCGATCGCGATGGAGGATTTCGGCCATATGGCGGGCGTCGCCTCCTCCTATCAGAGCTTTGCGAAGACGCTGCTCGCCGCGGGGGCGGGGGCGCTGATCGGGCAATTGTACGACGGGACGACGCTGCCGCTCGCCTATGCCTTCTGCGCCTGCGCCGTCATCGGCCTGGCGCTGGTCCTGTGGGCCGAGCGCGGCAAGCTGTTCACCCGGCCGGGAACCGCGGCCAAAACCCCCTTCTGACGCGCCGGACGGTGGCGGCCCGCGCAGCAGAGAGGCCGCGCAAGAGAAAGGGGGCGCGAGGCCCCCTTTCGTCTTTCGAGTTCCGATCGCCGGCTCAGGGGATCGGGGGCACCGGCTGCGGCGGTGCGTCGGGATCGTCTTCGTGCACGTCGATGATCCCGCGGCCGACATAGCTGCGCGAGCGGCTGTACAGGAAATAGACGACGAGACCGACCGCCGCCCAGATCAGGAACAGCGTGATGCTCTTGTGATCGAGGTTGAAGAACAGATAGATGCAGCCGAGGACCGCGATCGGCGCCGTGACGAAGATCATCGGCGTCTTGAACGGCCGGTGCCGGGTCGGATCGGTGCGGCGGATCGTCATCACCGCGATCGACACGGCGGCGAAAGCGAACAGCGTGCCCGAGTTGGAGATGTTGGCGAGTTGTCCGACCGGGAAGAAGGCGGCGAACAGCGCCACGGCAATGCCCGTGATGATCGTGATGACATGCGGGGTGTGGAACTTCGGGTGAATCCGCGAGAAGGCCTGCGGCAGCAGCCCGTCGCGGCTCATCACGAAGAAGATGCGCGTCTGGCCGAACATCATCATCAGGATGACCGACGGCAGGGCAAGCCCGGCGGCGAGGCCGATCAGGTTGCCGACCTGCGGCCAGCCGATTTCACGCATCGTCCAGGCCAGCGCCTCCTTCGAACAGACGACCGCCTGGTCGCCGATCGCGCCGCATGCCGACGCCAGCGCGCGGCTTCCGGGTTCGAGCGCGTGACCGGTGGCGGCGTCGATGCCGACCGGCTGTGCGCCGACGGTGCCGATGACGCCCGCGGCGACAAGCAGGTAGAAGACGGTGCAGATGGCGAGGCTGCCGATCAGGCCGATCGGCATGTTGCGTTGCGGGTTCTTCGTCTCTTCCGCCGCGGTCGACACGGCGTCGAACCCGACATAGGCGAAGAAGATGGAGGCGGCGGCGGCGCCGATCCCCCCGATGCCGAGCGGTGCGAAGGGTTCGAAATTCTCCATGTTCATCACCGGCACCGCGAGCGCGATGAACAGCGTCAGCGCCGCCACCTTGATGACGACGAGGATCGCGTTGACGGTCGCGGATTCGCGCGTGCCGATCACCAGCAGCCAGGTGACCAGCCCCGCGATGGCCATCGCCGGCAGGTTGATCATCCCGCCGTCGAACGGCCCGAGCACCCATGTGGAGGGTATGTCGATCCCCAGCGCATTCTCCGCCAGCCCGACGACATAGCCTGACCAGCCGACCGAGACCGCGCCCGCGGCCACCGCATATTCGAGGATCAGCGCCCAGCCGACCATCCAGGCGATCAGTTCGCCCATCACCGCGTAACTATAGGTATAGGCCGATCCCGAAACCGGCACCATCGCCGCCATTTCGGCATAGCAGAGCGCGGCAAAGGCGCAGACGAAGCCGGCGATGATGAAGCTGACCATCATGCCCGGCCCGGCCTTTTGCGCCGCCTCGGCGGTCAGCACGAAAATGCCGGTGCCGATCACCGCGCCGATCCCCAGCATGGTGAGCTGGAAGGCGCCTAGCGAACGGTGCAACGATTTCTTTTCCGCCGTCGCCAATATGGCGTCCAGCGGTTTGACACGACCAAATATCATGCGAGTGTCCCCTTGTCGGGCGGCAAGGGCCGCCGCCCGTCTCCTGGCGGCGCAGACTAACCGCTCCGCCGGTCAGCGCAACATAATTTCATGGGGAATGGCTTAACTTCGCTTCCATCGCTCCGCCGTGAATTCGGCGGCTCCGGGCGGGGTCCGGTGGCCGGCCTGTCCTATCGCACCGTGAAGCGCACGCGGTCGATCGTCCGCCCGCCGGGATCGGTGAGGGTCAATATATGGCTGCCGGGGCGCGGCACGATCTGCTGTCCCGCGTCGGCGTCGCCGAGCACCTGCTTGTCGAGAATCAGGCGGAAACCCGTGACCTCGCCGCTGACCATGACCGCGAGTTGCTGGCGGCCCGCCGGGATGTCGGGGTCGAGCGCATAGACGCTGCCGCTGACCGGGCTGGTGATGCGCGGGCGGCGCGCGGCGGCGGGGGCGGCCGCCATCTCGGCCTGCGCGGTGCCGCGCAGGAAATATTCGCGGCGCGGCGGCTCGCGCGTGCCGGGCAGGTTGACGCGGCGCGCCTCGACGCCTTCGGGCATCCCCGGCGGTCTGCCGGGGCGGCCGGCGTGGAGCGCGAGCATCACGTCACGCCACACCGGCGCCGCGCCCGAGGTGCCCGACACCGCGCGCATCGAATCCCCCTCCAGATTGCCGACCCAGACCGCGACCGTGTAGCGGTCCGAAAAGCCGACGCACCAATTGTCGCGCATTCCCTTCGACGTCCCCGTCTTCGCCGCGGCCCAGAAGGGCAGGCGCAGTGCGCTGTCGGCACCGAAGGCGTCGGCGCGCGCCGTGGCGTCGGCCATGATGTCGGCGACGATGAAGGCGGCGCCGGGATCGACGATCCGGCGCTCCTCCCCCCGTGCCGTGCCCTTCACGAAACGGACCGGCGACCAGCGGCCCTGGTTGGCGAGGGTGCGGAAGGCGTTCGCCTGTTCGACGAGGCTGACCTCGGCCGACCCGAGCGCGAGGCTGAAGCCGTAATAATCGCCATCCTCGACCAGCCCGCGATAGCCGAGCGCCCACAGCCGGTCGCGGAACTGCTGAACGTCGTCGATCACAAGCGCGCGCACCGCGGGGACGTTGAGCGACGCCGCGAGCGCGTGGCGCACGCTGACCGGCCCCTTGAAGCTGCGGTCGTAATTCTTGGGGACATAGAGGCCCGAGGCGGTGTCGAGCTGCACCGGGCTGTCGTCGAGGATCGAGGCGGCGGTGAGCCAGCCCTTTTCGATCACCTGCGCATAGAGGTGCGGTTTGAGCGTCGAGCCCGCCTGCCGCCGGGCGTTGGCGCCGTCGACCGCGGCGGCGGTCGATTTCAGCCCAACCCCGCCGACATAGGCGAGCACGTCGCCGGTGGCGTTGTCGAGGACGACCACCGCACCGTCGCGCACCCGATCGGCGCCGAGCCCGGCGAGCTGACGGCGCATCGCGACAATCGCCGCGCCCTGGATGCGGCGGTCGATCGTCGTCGTCACGCGCTTGCCCGGCGCGTCGAGCAGGCGCACGGCGAGGTGCGGCGCGAGCGCGGGGTCGAAGCGCGCGGCGCGCTCGCCCGACACCAAAGTCGCGGCGGCGGCGCGCAGCGGGGCGCAGTCGGCGGTGCGCGCGAGGCGGCACGCGCGCCGCCCGAGCGCCCCGGCGTCCGCCGCCGGATTGGGGAGCAACGCCGCGAACAGCACGGCGTCGGTGCGCGTCATCTGCGCCGGCGGCTTGCCGAACAGGCTGCGCGCGCCGGCGCCGACCCCTTGGACCTCGCCGCGCAGCGGCACGAGGTTGAAATAGGCCTCGAGCATCTGTGCGCGGGTCCAATGCGATGCGAGCGCCTGCCCGGCGCGCATCTGGCGAAGCTTCGCGCGCCAGCCGCGCTGCCCCGGCTGCGCAAGCTCGGGCGCGAGGAAGGCGGCGAGCTGCATCGGCAGCGTCGAGGCACCGCGCGACCGGCCGCCACTCCAGCGCGCGCGGGCCGCGCTTGCTATCGCGAGCCAGTCGACGCCGCCGTGCGACCAGAAGCGTTTGTCCTCTGCCGCGACCACCGTGTCGCGCAGCGCGGGATTGATCGCCGCCAGCGGCACCCACGCCGTCCGCCGCCGCTCGAAATCGACGCGCTCACTGTCGAGGAGGCGGCCGTCACGGTCGTAGAGCCACGCCTCGCTGGGCTTCCAGCCGGCGCGCACCGTTTCGTAATCGGGCATCGCGAGCGGGCGGGTGAGAAGGTGCGCGATCGTGACGAGAACGAGCATGGCAAGTGCGGTCCACAGCAAGGCGTTGCGCCAGCGGCGTTTGCGGGGGACGTGTTCAGTCATCGTCGGACTGCGAACTTGCGATGCGTGCCATCATCACGGCGATGGAAAGATGCGCTTCGGCTCCATCACTCCGCCGCCACCGTCAGCGGTGCGTTCGGCCACTGGCCGCGGATCGCGGGCGAATACATCGCCTCGACCCGCGTCGCGGGCAGGGTGAAGCGGCCCGATCCGTTGAGCCGCACGACATATTCGACCGCGTGCTTGCCCGCGGGCATCCAGCCGAAATAGCCGCGCCAGCTGTCGCGCCCGCGCTCGACATAGCTTGGCTGCCAGCCCGACCCGCTGGCCTGATCGGCAAGCATTTCGGACTGGCCGCCGAGATTGCCGACGATCGTCGCGCCGGGCGGGATCGGATCGTTGACGATCACCCATGTCCGGCCCGCGGCCGCGGTGATCTCGATCCGCACCTTGACGACGTCGCCGCGCGTCAGCCGGTCCTTGTTCGCCGCCTTGACGATGTGCATCGACCGCTTGATGCGATAGCCGGCGTTGAGCGGTTCCTTGAGCGGCACTGCCGCCCGGACGCGGACGGTCGCCCATGGCGCTCCGCTGCCCTGGTGGGCGAGCGTCATCGGCGCGGCGGCGAGCGGAAGGCGCAGCGGCGCGGCGTCGGCGGGCAGCGGCCAGCCTTGCGACGCGCTGGCGCCCGCGAGGCCGACGGTGGTGGTGCCGGTGATCGCGCTCGCCGGATAGAGATCGGCGAAGCGGCGCACCGTCACTGCGCCCCAGGCGTTGGCGGGAGTGGTGTCCCAATGGCCCTTGCGCTGGCGCTGCGCGACGCCGACCATCAGCCGGCCCGCGTCGTCTTCCCAGCCCTTGCGGCCGAGCACGGCTTCGAGCGTCTTGATCGCCATCTCGTCGCCGCTCGTCATCATCCACCATGGCGCCTTCGCGTCGTCGACGAGGTCGAGACGCATGCCTTCGTAGACGAGCCGCTTGCGCAGTTCGGTCTCGGCGGCGGTGCGCAGCGCGGCCGCGCCCCGGACGCCCGGCGTCCGCTCGATCGCGACGAGCCAGTCGGCGAGCGTGCCGGTCGCCATGTCGGCGGGCGCCATGTCGATCGCGGCCACCAGCGCGGGGCTGGCCGCATTATTGCGCGCGAGCGCCGCCAGCGCGGCAACGCGCACCGGCCGGATGTCGTAGGGACCATATCCCTTCCGGGTCAGCCGTCCCTCGACGACCGCCTGCAGCGCCTTGACCATCTTTGTCTTCGATGCCTCGGGGATCGCGAAGCCGTTCGCTGCGGTAATCGCGAGGACATAGGCGGTCAGCTCGGGCGAGCCTTCCAGCCGGCTGCTCGGCCAATAGCGCAGCAGGCCGTCGTCATCGAGATAGGTCGGCATCGCGCCCGCGAGCGCTTGCCAGTGGCCGAGGTCGCCGAGCGCGACCGCGCGCGAAGTCGATTGCTCGAAACAGTCGTAGGGGTAGATCGCCATATAGTCGCGCACCCCGGCAAGCGGCGGCGCGAGCGTGCCCGCCAGCGCGATGTCGACGGTGCCGCCGGGCAGAGCCCCCGCCGGAATGGCGATCGGCAATGACGTGTCCGACCCGACGCGCAACAGGCTGGCGGCCCATGTCTCGACCGGCACGGCGGGTTCGACCTGCTGCGCGAAAACCAGCCGGTCGCGTTGCCGGCCGTTCTTCGACACCGCCTCGATCGTCCATTCAAGCGGTCCCGATTCGGCGGGGGCGGTCATCGACCAGCTGATCGGCACCGCGCCGCCCGCCGGGATGGTGACGGTCAGCGACTGGCCGGTCGCCACCGCGGGCGACAGCGTCGGGGTCGCAACGACCTCCATCGGTCGGTCGGTGCCGTTGCGCAGCGTGAAGCGCGCGTCATAGGTGTCGCCGGTGCGCACCAGCTCGGGAAGCCCGGCAAAGACCGCGAGGTCCTGCACGGTGCGCACGCTCGTTTCGCCGGTGCCGAAATATTGCGCGCCGTCGGTGGCGATCGCGACGAGGCGGAAGCCCGACAGATTGTCGGACATGGGCACCTCGACCGTCGCACGGCCCTTTGCGTCGAGCGGGACATGCCCCTTCCACAGCAGGACGGGACGGAAATCCTCGCGCGTCAGGCCGCTGAGGTCGCCGCCGCCGCCTCCGCCGGGGGCGAGTGTTTTGCGGCCATAGTGGCGTTTGCCGACCACCTGCATCTGCGCGGTCGAGGTCAGCACGTCGAGCGTGCGGTCGCCCATCATCGCGTCGAGCAGCGCCCAGCTGTCGTTCGGCGCGAGCTGGAGCAGCGCCTCGTCGACCGCGGCGAAGGCGACGTCGGCGCCCGCGGCGGGCTTGCCGTTCGGGGTCCTGACCTCGATCGCCACCTTCGCGGTTTCGCGCACCGCATATTTCTCCTTGTCGGCCTTCACCTTGACGCCGAGCCGGTGGCCTTCCCAGCCGACCTTGATCCGCGCGATGCCCATGCGATAGGCGGGCTTGGCGAGATCGACGAGCGCGGTGGGCGGCGCGCCCTCGCTGTTTTCGATGCGGAAGCCGACCGCGCGCTTCATCTTGCGGAACCAGCTTTCGCCGCCGGTCACGCGCCCGCGCACCGCCATCACCGAGACATAGACGTCGGGGGCATAGGTCGCGGGCAGCTTGACCTTCACCACCGGGTCGGTGCCCTTCAGCGGCGTGACGAAGCTCGACAGCACGCCCTCGCGCTCGACGGTGACCAGCGCCGTCGCCTCGCGGAAGGGCATGCGGACCTGGAAGGTCGCGGTGTCGCCCGCGGCGTAGCGCGGCTGTTCGGCGATCACGTCCATGCGGTCGCCATTGTCGCCGCCGAACCACCAGTCGTCGTCGCCCGCGAGCCAGACCGAGCGAACCGCGCGCGCCTCGTTGCCGTCGGCGTCGGTCGTCGTCGCGACCACCGTGACCTCGCCCGAGACGCCGGGCGCCATCGCGCAGCTCGCGCGGCCGAGGCGGTCGGTCGCCGCGCTGCACGCGGCATCGAGCTTCGTCGTGCGCATCTGGTTGTCATAGGCGTAGAAACCGCCGATCAGCCGCCGCCGCGCGGTGATGATCTCGCGATTGTAGAGGGTCACCGCGACGCGCTGGCCGCGGATCGGCTTGCCGTCCAGATCGAGCGCGATGAATTTCAGGCGCAGGTCGTTGTCGCGCATCAGCCAGCCGTCGGTCCTGACCCCCAGCCGCACCGCCGACGGATAGAGGGTGATGCGCCGGCTGCTGGTCAGCGTCTCGCCGTTCGCGTCCTGATAATCCATCTCGACCGCCATCTGGGTCGGCCGGACGATCGGCTGGTCGACGATCACGCTCGTCGACGCGGTGCCGTCGGCGCCGAGGGTGATCGGCACCGACCGCGCGAGCGGCATGGCGGCTTCGGGTTCCTCGCCGCTGTCGTCGAGCTGGACCACCCCTTCGCGGACCGGCTGGCCGTCGAAATCCCAGTCGCGATAATCCTCCGGCGGCGACCAGCGCGGGGTGAAGGCGGTGCGCACCTCGACGGGCAGGTTCCCGGCGGGGCCGCCCGACAGATAGCCGACGAACAGCGCGAGCGGGACCGCGGTCGGGCGGACGAGCGCCGATTTGGGCCCGGTGACCGTCGCCTTCATCGTCGGCAGGCGATATTCGTCGACGCGGATCGACGCGTCGCTCCAGATCGTCTTGTCCTCGCCATCCTTGTCCTTGGTGACGAAGACGAGGTCATAGTCGCCCATCGGCGCCGAGGCCGGGACGGCCCATATCGTGTCGCCGCTGCCGCTCGCGTCGATGGCGAAGGGCATTTCGAACTCGGTGTCGGAGCCGCGATGGACGAGGCGGAGCCGGCCCGCCATCGGCTGCGGAACCGCGAAGCCCGTGCCCACGGGGCGGCGCAGGATATGCTTCATGTTGACCGTCTCGCCCGCCTTGACGAGCGCACGGTCGAACAGGGTGTGGAGGATGTCGCCGCGTTCGGACCAGCCATAGGGCAGGTCGAAATCATAGGGGCGGATGCCGCTGCCCCAGTCGGTGAGGGTGAAGCTGAAATCGTCGCCCGCGCGCGCGGTGACCATCAGCGCATGGCCTTCGCTGTTCGACGGGTCGGCGTCCGTGTCGCAGCTCGACCAGGTTTCGGGCTGCGGCAGGCCTTTCGGGAAGGCGAGGCGGCCCGCCTTGTCGGCGGTGCCGCGCGCGAGCAGGCGGCCGGTGCAGCTGTCGCTGACGCGTATCTCCGCACCCGCGACGGGCAGGCCGGTGTCGAGCGCCGTCACCCAGGCGAGCGAGCTTTCGCGGCCCCATTTGAAATGCACCGCCATGTTGGTGACGAGCGCGGCGGTCGCGACATAGCGCGTCGCCTTGCGCCCGAGCAGCGCGGCGCCGAGTTCGGGGCTCGCGATCTCGACGACGTGAAAGCCCTTTTCGGTCAGGGGGATGCCGACGACCTCAAAGTCCTTGCCGCCGCCGGGGGGCGACAGCGTCAGGCCGCGGCGCTCGCCGCCCGCCGGCGCGCCGTCGAACACCGATGTCGTGCCGGTGTAATTGACGGTGACCTCTTCGCCGCGCGCGTTCTTCTCCTCACGATAATCGGTGTCGTCGGCGTCGTCGACGCGCTTCAGCCAGCGCGCGACCGCCGCATCGTCGTCGCCGACCTTCAGCGCGGTCGCCGGTATCCTGAGGTTCGCCTGGACGAGCGACGATTCGACCCCGCGCACCGTGACGGGCAGCACGCCGCCTTCCTTCGCCTCCAATATGCCGAAGCTCGCGGCGAACTTGACCAGCGGCGGGGCGCGGTCGATGTGGAATTTCAGCGGGAAGTTCGACGCGTTGGCAAGCTTGCGGCCGCTCTGGTCGACGACGTCGGCGGGCAGGGTCAGCGTCGCGTCGACATTCTGCGGCAGCGGCCCGGCGAAGCGGACCTGGGTCAGCCACCGATCATTGGCATCGTCGGCGTCGGCTTTCGCGGTCAGGCGCTTGCCATCGGCGGTGGCGAGCGTCGCGGCGAGTGCGGTCTCGCGCGCCACCGGCGAGGCGAACTTGACCACGACGTCCTTGATCGGGTTGCAGCCCGCCTGCGGATTGACGCGGCTGCACGCCATCTTGGCGGTGAAGGCCGGGCGCACATTATAGTCGAAGCGCTGGTCGCGACCGGCGGTACGGCCGGGGACGCCGGCCTGCTGGATGCGGGCATCCCAGACGAGCGCCATCTCGCGGCCCGGCGGCAGCGGCCGGCGGCACTTGACCGGCACGATGCGATCGAGCGCGGCGTCACGATCGGTGCCGGCCGCGGGCAGGCGCAGCGGCAGGCCGGCGTCATAGGCGAAGGACTGGCGCGACCAGTCGCCATCGCCAAGCCCGGTCAGAATCCGCTCTGCGGTATCGCGCGGCAGCACGTCGACCGGAATCTTCTCTCCGATCCCGTCGACCGCGCAATAGGCGAAGCGGCCGACCGAGGCGCGGTCGGCGGCGACGTTGGTGGCGACGAGGAAGAGCTGATCCTCCTCGATCCCGTCATAGGTCCCCCCGGCGAGCACGGCGCGCGCCGACGGGCCGCCGGTGTCGATCGCAAAGCGGCCGTTGCCGACCACCGACACGCCGCGCGCGGTGGCGAGGTCGGGGCGCAGTTCGACGTGGCAACGCTTGCCGCCGGGCAGCGGCGCGTCGAATTCGAGCACCCACGTCCGCGTATCGACCCAGCGTCCGGTGCCGGGTATCTTGCAGTCATGGGTGGCGGGCGCCTTCGCGCGCGGATCGCCGAGCGGCACCATGTCTTCGGAGAAACGCAGTGTGAAGCGGCTGATCGCGCCGTCGCCGCCGCTGGCGCTGCCCGGCGTCGCGAGCGTGACCTGCGGCACCGTGTCGCCGCCCGCCGCAGCGAGCGCGAGACCGAGCGGAACCAGCAGGGCCAGCCGCATCTTTCCGGCCAGGCGTGTGCCCAGGCCCTGCCATCGCTGCATCATCGCCTCAACTCTCCTGCGCCGGCTGGCGTATCTATCCTGCTGGAAACAGGGGCAGGAGTCCACCCGCTGCCGCGCCGCGCACAGGATCCGCCACGCGCGGCGTCATCGCTGTGATCGCGATCATTGCGAGGCGGTGGGGGTGCTGTCCTGGAGCGTGATGACATCGAATGGAGATGACATCGAATGGAATCGTCATTGCGAGCGGCGAAGCCGCGCGGCAATCCAGAGCAGGCATAAACCGCTCTGGATTGCTTCGCTCCGCTCGCAATGAGCTATGGCCTGTGGAGATTCAGTTTTTCCGCAAAACAAAGCCAGGTTCTCCCGCGAAGGCGGGAGCCCAGAGTGGAGGAAATCAGGGTTTGCGTCCCACCGCACCGGGTCCCCGCCTTCGCGGGGACACGCCCCTATGCGTCCGCAAGCGCCCGAATCCCCACAGGCCCTAGCGGACGAGCATCGGGCCGAGCCCATGTCCGCCGAACAGGTGGACGTGCAGGTGCGGCACCTCCTGCCCGCTGTCGGGGCCGACATTGGCGAGCAGGCGATAGCCGGGTTCGACGAGGCCGAGGTCGCGCGCGATCTTTCCCACCGCGCGCACGAAGCCCGCGATTTCGGCGTCGCTCGCGCGCGCCGAGAAATCGTCCCAGCTGACATAGGCGCCCTTGGGAATCACCAGGATATGCGTCGGCGCCTGCGGGTTGATGTCGTGAAAGGCGAGTGCATGCTCGTCCTCGTAGACGGTCTTCGCGGGCAGTTCGCCGCGCAGGATGCGGGCGAAGATGTTACCGTCGTCGTAGGGCAGCGTCGCGTCGATCGCCATGTCGGGGGCTCCTATGATTGTCGGGCGGCTTTTTCGGCGTGGCCCGAGACGCCGTCGCGCCGGTCGAGCTCGGCGGCGATCGCATCCCAGCCGAGGCCCCGCTCGGCGAGCAGGACCGTCAGGTGAAAGACGAGGTCGGTCGCCTCTCCGGCCAGCGCCGCCCGGTCTTCGGCCAGCGCCGCGATGACGGTCTCGACCGCCTCTTCCCCCAGCTTTTGCGCGATCTTCGCCGGACCCTTGGCGGCGAGGCTGGCGACATAGGAGGAGGCGGCGGTTCCCGAATCGAGCCGCTCGCGCACGGTTGCCTCCAGACGCGACAGCGCGGCGCCGATCGGCGGCGTGTCGGGTGTCAGGCTTGTCGTTCCGCTGCTCATGGTGCGACCGTTAGCGGCGCCGTCGCAACACAGCAAGGCGGCCCGGCGGGCGATGGGAAGCAGGTGTCGCATTTCGGCCACACCCGCCACTTTTTTTCCGGCGAAACGGATAGTCAACCCGCGTTAGGCATTTATACCGAAGTCGTGGGGCAAAACACGGGATCGCGCATGCGATTCAGACAACCGGGGATGCAGCATGAAAATTGGAACAAGGACGTCGGCGATCCTGACCGCAACGGCATCGCTGATCGCGATCACCATGTCGGCCGCGCCGGCACAGGCGCAGCAGGCGGAGGATTGCTCGGCCTATGACACGCAGGCCGAGCGCGATGCCTGCGCCGAGCGCGTCAACACGACCGTCGCGAGGCCGGACAGCGTCAGCAGCGACGACGGGGCCATCGTCGTCACGGGCTCGCGCATCCGCAAGAGCGAGTTCAACAGCCCCGACCCGATCCAGATCATCAACCCCGAACTGGGGCAGAAGCAGGGCCAGAACCAGCTTGCCGACATCCTCCAGTCTTCGCCGGTCGCGGCGGGCTCGATCCAGATCACCTCGGCGATTTCGAACAGCTTCGTCACCAACGGCGGCGCCGACGCGCAGACCGTCTCGCTGCGCGGCCTCGGCGCCGAGCGCACGCTGGTGCTGCTCAACGGTCGCCGCGCCGGCCCGGCGGGCGTCCGCGGCGCGGTGTCGTCGTTCGATCTCAACGTGCTGCCGCTGTCGGTCGTCAAGCAGGTCGAGGTGCTGAAGACCGGCGCCTCCTCCATCTATGGCTCCGACGCGGTCGCGGGCGTGGTCAACATCCTGACCAAGACCGACACCGACGGCTTCGAGGTCGGCGGCTTCACCGCGGTTCCGGTGCACGGCGGCGGCGAAACCTATGATTTCAACGTCACCTGGGGCAAGCGCTTCGACCGCGGCCATGTGCTGGCGACGGTCGATTATTACCAGCAGCAGAATCTGCGCCGGAACGACCGCAAGTTCCTGGGCTGTCAGGAGGAATATCTGACGCGCGAGGACGGAACGCGCGCCGACATCGTCGATTTCCGCACCGGCAAGCCGGCGTGCAACGGCATCATCGGCAACCTGATCCTGACCAACAATGATTTCAGCGGCGATCCGATCGTCAACGATGACGGCGACCTTGTGGGGTTCCAGCCGACGCTGCTGGCCCCCAACGGCCAGCAATTGTTCATCGGACAATATGGAGCGCAATTCGGCCAGGTCGGCATTTCGTTCAACGATTACGGGGCGTTCGGCATATCCGCCCCAGCCGATTTCTTCGGGCTGAACTTCGACGGTCCGTCGACCGGCGCGACGAATCAGTATCTGCCGCTCGAGCAGATGTCGGACGTGTTCTCGAAGGTCACGCGTCTCACCGGTTATCTCGACGCGTCCTACGAACTGACCGATAATGTCGAAATCTACACCGAACTGCTGTTCAACAACCGCAAGTCCTACAACAACAGTTTTCAGCAGGTCAGTGTGTTCCAGTTCACGGGCGATTCGACCCGAACCGGGGCCCTGCCGGTTCCCATCACCCTGCTGTTCTGCGATCCGTCGGTGTATAACTGCACGCCCGGCGACCTCGGCGATCCTTTCAACACCGAATTTACCGGGGCTTTCCTGCTCCGCCCGCTGGTTCTGACCAAATCGGACTTCAGCACCGACGTCGACTATTATCGCGGCGTGCTGGGCCTGCGCGGCGACTTCGGCGGCTTGCTGTCGGGCTGGAACTGGGACGTCTACGGCCAGTACAGCCGGTCGGACGCCAAATATACGCAGGATGTCGTCTATCAGGATTCGCTCGATTCGCAGACCTTCCGCACCCGGTCGTGCGTCGGGCTGACGACGGCGATCCGCGGCGTGCCGTGCATCGACATCGACTTCACCGATCCCAGGGTCCTGAACGGCGATTTCACGCCGCAGGAACGCGCCTTCCTGTTCGGCAAGGAAACCGGCCGCACGCTGTTCACCCAGACATCGGCCGAAGCCACCGTCGCCGGCGACCTGTTCGAACTGCCCGCGGGCAAGGTCGGCGCGGCATTCGGCGCGCAAATCCGGCAGGACAAGATCAACGATACGCCGGGCGAGGTGACGCTGGCGGGCAATGCCGCGCTGCGCACCTCGTCGGGGATCACCGCCGGCAAGACGGTCAGCAAGGAAGTCTTCGGCGAACTCCAGATTCCGCTGATCCACGACACGCCGTTGATCCAGCGCCTGACGCTGTCGGGCGCCGGCCGCTATACCAGCGTCGACGCCACGCGCCGCGACGGGGTGAAGGACAGCTTCAGCGACGCGACCTGGAAAGCCGGGCTCGACTGGGAGGTCACCGACTGGCTGCGCTTCCGCGGCACCTGGGGCACCTCGTTCCGCGCGCCCGCGCTGTTCGAACTGTTCCTCGAGAACCAGACGGGCTTCCGCGATCAGCAGGATATCGACATCTGCCTCAACGCCGCGACCAAGCTTGCCGCGGGTACGATGAGCCAGCGAGTCTACGACAATTGCATCGCGGCGGGCGTTCCAGCCAATTTCACCGGCGCGACGGGATCGGCGACCGTGGTGTCGGGCGGTGGCATCGGGCAGCTCAAGCCCGAAACCTCGACCGCCAAGACGGCGAGCGTCGTCCTGACGCCCGATCTGTCGGGCGTGCTGTGGAGCGGCCTCAAGACCAGCCTCGCGGTCGATTATTTCGACATCAAGGTGAAGGACGAGATCACGACGCTTGGCGCCGCGAGCATCATCAGCGGCTGCTACAATTCCGAGTTCGGGCTCGACGATCCGCTCTGCGACCTGATCACGCGCGCGCCGTCGGGTCCCGAGGAGCATAATATCACCGATGTGCGCGACACCTATGTGAACATCAACCGCCAGCGCAACCGCGGCATCGACGTGACGCTGCTGCTCGACCAGGACCTCGGCAACCTCGGCTCGCTGGCGTTCCGCGCCCAGATGACGTGGCAGATCGAGGACAAGGTCGCGCTGTTCGACGGCTTCGTGATCGACGACAATGGCGAGGCCGGCGATCCGAAATGGGTCGGCGATTTCAACCTCGCATGGGAAAAGGGGCCGTGGACGCTCTTCTACGGTCTCGACGTGATCGGCGGCACATCGAACCAGCAGGACCTGCTCGACGAGCAGGGCAGCGCATGCCGTACCTCGATCTTCCGCCCCGGCGGCACCTTCTGCCCCGACACGCGGCTGGCGCCGACCTTCTATCATTCGATGTCGGTGACGCGCGATGTCGCGGACCGTTTCGAGATCACGGTCGGCGTGGCGAACATCTTCGACACCGCCCCGCCGCGGGCGTCGACGATCTACACCAGCGTTTCGGCCCTCGGCCAGGCGCCGGTGTTCGGTTCGCAATATGATTATCTCGGCCGCCGGCTGTTCCTGCGCGCCAGCGGCCGCTTCTGACGCGCGCCGCCACGGAAGCACCGGGCGGCGGGAGCGATCCCGCCGCCCTTTTTGTGCCCGCCACGGGCGAAGCATGCTGGACAAGCGGCGCCGGCTCTGGTCGAACGGCGCGCATGGCGGACGTCAAGCTTCATCCCGACTGGCTCGCACGGATCGGCGGCGAGTTCGATCAGCCCTATATGGGCGCGCTCAAGCAGTTCCTCGCCGACCAGCGGGCGAAGGGCAAGCGCGTCTATCCAAGGCCGCGCGACTGGTTCGCGGCGCTCGACGCGACGCCGCCGCAGGACGTGCGCGTCGTCATCCTGGGGCAGGACCCCTATCACGGCCCCGGGCAGGCGCACGGCCTGTGCTTCTCGGTCCAGCCGGGCGTCCGCGTGCCGCCGAGCCTCGTCAACATCTACAAGGAGATGCAGAGCGACCTCGGCATCCCGCCGGCGCGCCACGGCTATCTGAAACACTGGGCCGAACAGGGCGTGCTGCTGCTCAACAATTGCCTGACCGTCGAGGCGGGGCAAGCCGCCTCGCACCAGGGCAAGGGGTGGGAGCGCTTCACCGACGCCGCGGTCGCCGCGGTCGCCGCCGACCCCGCACCCAAGGTCTTCATCCTGTGGGGCAGCCACGCGCAGCGCAAGGCCGCGAACGTGCCGGGGCTGGGACCGGGCACCCCGCACCTGATCCTGCGCGCGCCGCACCCGTCGCCGCTGTCGGCGTCGAACGGCTTTTTCGGATCGCGGCCGTTCAGCCAGGCGAACGCCTTCCTGGCGGAGCACGGCCGCGGTACCATCGACTGGCGCCTGCCCGAGACGGCGGAGGTCGCCGTCGGCTGACCGTCGCATCGCGCGGACGAATCGATCAGAGTGAGCGAAAGCGTGTGTTGGCGCGGCGCCGTGCAACGGGTCTATCCCATGCCCTTGCCCCGCTGGAGACGCGCCGATGCCGACCGACCTGATGAAGACGCTGACCTATCTGTCGCTGCACCTCGCGATCGGCTTCGGCGTTGCCTATGCGCTGACGGGATCGGCCCGGGTGGCGGGCGGGATCGCACTGATCGAGCCGTGCATCAACGCCGTCGCCTTCTTCTTCCATGAAAAGGCGTGGCGCCGCGCCGATGCGATACGAATCGCCGTGCCCGCCCGGCCGCGCGGGAACCCCGGCCGCCCCGGCGCCGTTGCACTGCTGTGTCGATGAAGGAGAAGAAGCATGACGGTGAACAGCGCAAGCGCCCGCTACGAAGGGCTGGGCAAGGACGGCAAGGGCCATATCTGGACCAAGCGCGGCACGCTCGACGGCGCGCCCTACGGTTTCGCCTCGCGCTTCGAGGACGGGTCGGGCACCAACCCCGAGGAACTGATCGCCGCGGCGCATGCCGCCTGCTTCACCATGGCGCTGTCCTTTGCGCTGGCGCGCGCCGGCCATAGCGATGGCCAGCTCGACACGCGCGCCGACGTCACGCTGGGCAAGGACGGCGATGGCTTCGCGGTGACGAAATCGGCGCTGACCCTGACCGCGAAGGTGCTGGGGATCGACGCCGACGCCTTTGCCGCGATCGCGGCCGATGCCAAGGCCAATTGCCCGATTTCGAAGCTGCTGAACTGCGAGATCACACTCGACCACAGCCTCGAAGGCGGGTGAGCGCCGCGGTTCAGCCGGCGCCGAACTGGCAGTTGCCCTTGCGTCTTTCCTCCTTGCCGCCGGCGAGGAACCAGCGCGCATCGGTCGCCGACGCCGCTTCGTCATAATAGCAGACGTCGGTCGCGCCGGTCGCGGGATCGACCAGCACCGCCCATTGGTGCGGTCCGCAATTATGCTGCTGGCAGGCCCAGGCCATGACCTTGCCGTCGTGCATCTCGATCGGCGCCGACGGACCCTCCAGCGTCTGGATGGCCTTCAGCACCTTCGCGTCCTTCACCGTCGCGGCGAGCCCCGCCTTGACCGCGGGATGATCGTCCCATGCGACGCCATCGACCTTGTCGAACGGATATTTGCCGACATAGGCGGCGAGGTTCTTCGCGTCGCCGGTTTTCGCGGCGGGCGCCGTGTCGGCTGGCGCGGGCGCCGCCGGGTTTTCCGACGGCGCTGCCGGTCGGTCGGCAGCGGCCTGCGCGTCAACGCCTTGCGCATCGGCGGGGGGCGGAGCGGCATCGCCGCCGGAACCGCAGGCGGCAAGCGCAAGCAAGGCGGCCCCGGCGAGCACGGGAAAGAGCGGAAGGCGGCGGAATGGCGTCATGGCAGGTCCCCTTTCGCGGGCGATCATGCCACGGCCCGGCCGCCGCCGATACTCTTTTCCACCGGCGGCGGCGCGTCAGCGACAGCGCACGTCGTCGTCGCCGCTCTTGTCGATCGCGCGGCCCGCAACCGCGCCGCCGATCGCGCCGAGCACGGTGCCGAGCGTCTTCGAATCGCCCGGCGCGATGACGTTGCCCAGCGCGCCGCCGGCGATGCCGCCGATGATCAGCCCGGTCGTGCCGTCGGAGCGCTTGCAATAATAGCGCCCGTCGCGCCCGCGATAGATGCGGTCGCCCTTGCCCAGACGGCGCTCGCGGTAATCGCCGTCGCGATAATGGTCGTCGGCATACCAGCCGCCGCCGCGGCGCGGTCCGTCGTCATAGCCATAGCCGGTCGAGGCGCAGCCGCCGGCGAGCGCGGTCGCGGCGACGAGCGGGGCGAGCAGGAGCTTGTTCATGGGACATTCCTTTGCAGGTGGGCCGCGGGACGGCGGACTTTCTGCCTGATAGACACGCGGGGGCGGCCCGAAGTTCCGGCACCGGCCGCTTTTCGCCCCGCGCCCTTATCGCTTGACCTCAAGCGCGGTTGAGCTTGCATCAGGGGGCAGACGATTCGCGAGACGGAGATCCGCCATGCTGTACCGCCCGACATTCGAAGCCCCCGAAGGCCCGGCCGCCGCGCGCCCGGTGCCGGACGGCGACCTGTTGCCGCGCTATTTCGCCCGCATCGGCTACGACGGGCCGGCCGAGCCGACGCTGGCGGTGCTGCGCGCGCTGCACGCCGCGCATATCGCGGCGATTCCGTTCGAAGCGATCGACGCGCTGGTCGAGGGCAATGTCGACATCGGCGCCGAAGCGGTGGCCGCGAAGCTGATCGAAGGCGGGCGCGGCGGCTATTGCTTCGAGCAGAACGGCCTGTTCCTGCGCGTGCTGCGCGCGATCGGCTTCGAGGCCGAGGGCCTGCTCGGCCGCGTACGCTGGCTGCGCGACCCGGCCGTGCCGCCCGCGCCGCGCAGCCATATGGTGGTGCGCGTTCGCGTCGACGGGCGCGCCTGGCTGGCCGATGTCGGTTTCGGGTCGGCGGTGCCGCCCGCGCCGCTGGCGATGGACGGCGCGGCGCCGCAGCCGACCGCGCACGAAAGCTATCGCGTCGCGCGCGGCGACGCGGGCAGCGGCATCTGGGCGGTGTCGATCGCGATCGGCGACGACTGGGCGCCGCTCTACGACATCGACGACGCGCCCGCGCCCGCGATCGATTACGAGGTCGCCAACTGGTACACATCGACCCATCCCGATTCGCATTTCCGCCACCAGCTGATCGCCGCGCGCACCACCGCCCGCGCGCGCTATGCGCTGCGCGACAACCGGCTGACGATCCGCCACGCCGACGGGTCGAGCGAGCGGCGCTATCTGACCGCCGACGCGATCGAGGCCGCGCTCGCCGAGCTGTTCGGCCTGGCGGTGCGGCCGCACTGGCGCGCGGCGATCGAGCGCGCCGCGACCGCGGAGGTCGAGGGGTAGAGGGGCCGGCCCGCGCCGGCGAAAGAAGGAAAGCGGGCCCCACGACTGCCCGGACGACGATGGTGCGGGGCAAGGCCTGCGCCTCCGCCGAACCGCCGCGCGTCAGCTCGCGTCGGAGCGGAGCGACCAGCGGCCGCGTTCGACATGGGTGGTCTTGCCGACGATGCTTTCGGTCAGGATGATCTCGTCGACCGTCCAGCCGATCGGCGCGATCGTCTGCGCGCCCAGCCGGTCGCCGCGATAATTGATCGTGACGTGCGGTTCGGGCGTGGTGCCGTCCATGATCGGCGCCTTCGCGGCCAGCAGATGATGAACCAGCGCCTTCTGGAACGCCCGCGCCTGGGCCAGCGGCTCGCGCGTGCGCAGCGTCACCGCCTTGCGGTTCTCGATCCGGTCAAAACGGAGCGGAAAGGGCGCCGCGACGAAGGTGTCGAGCGCTGCGACGGTCGCGGGCAGCCACTCGGGCGGCGCATGGTGCAGGTCGTAGAGCGAGATGAGCGTGACATGGAGGAGGTGGGGGCCGCGCGACGGATCGTTGCGCGGCAGCGCGGCGATCTGCGCCTGAACCTCCGGCGGCGGCTTGGCCATGATGTAGAGGGGGTTCCGGGCGCGCATGGGTGGGAGTGTAGCATGGTGTGGGGGTCGGGACGACTAGTGGGTGCTTCGGCCTGATTTCGCGGATTTAGTAAATTGTCACCGTAATTTGCTTGAGCGAGATTTAGCGCCTATTCCAAACCGAGGAACCTGCGCTCCTTTTGGTTCAGACTTTTTACAGTCGGCCCAAATATGCTCTCCAAAACTGCCTGAACGATTGGGCCGGCGGCGTTGCGCACACGCGTTTTGAGTTCGCTCATATTCTGTGCGCCATGGTAAGCGGCGATATAGCCTTTCTCCATTGCTTCCAATCGGGCACCTAGAAATGGAAGAGTTATCTTCTTCTGTAAGAGTTTGTCGATTGTGGCCATCTCTGCAAACCGCCCTTCGACGCGTTGTAGTGTTTGCTCGCTGACTTGAAGGTAGCATTTTCCGTTGTCTTGGAATCGCATTTCCATACCGACAAATTCTGCTGCCTCGTTGGGTTCGTAAATTCGGGTCTTGGAGTTTTCTGTGTCAATCATGCCGAGACTGAGACTCATTTTTCCAAGTTCCTCACGAAGAAATTTATCAAAATCTTCGCACTCTTTCCGTGATTTAAAGAACCCAATTATGTCATCGACATACCTTATTACTGGAAGGCGACGCTTTTCAATTAGACGATCCAAATCGCGTAAGAGGATGCCTGCGAAATAAGGAGAAAGGGGCATGCCTTGCCTAACTCCCAAGCCGGTTTGAATGCCCGCCCGGTCGATAATCTCCTTCCAGTCTGGTGCGAAGCCATCACCTATTTCGACGCTCGCGAAGGCCTTCAGAATGCCGTGCAACGTTGGGTAGGGGACGATGCGTACAATCTGCGCTTCAAGGCGATCTCGGGGAATTCGGTCGAAGAATTTCTGAATATCGGTCTTGTAGACGAATCTACCGTTCTCTCTAAGTATGGTTGCTCTATTTCGAGCATCTTGAACGGTTCTGTTTGAGTGAGCAACTAGGCCGTAACTGATATCATTCAAAAGCCCCTTGTTCTTTAGAGAGTCCCGAATCTTGTGAAGTATATTGAATTGAATCAATCTATCTTCAATGGTTGGGATGCATATTATACGGTGTCCTCCAGTGTCTTTATCTTTTGCTATAGCTAGAAGCGGAGAAGGGATGAAGTTTGGTCTGAGGCGTCGTTCCCTAATCGAAGGGATCCGCCAAGATCTCTCAGCATCAAATTGTTTTCCGCTGGTTCGGTCAATGCCATAACAGCTAGACTTCAAGCGTTGCCGCTCCAAGTTCCATGCCACATTGAGTTCAGCAGCGCTGAATATCTGCTGTAAAGCGTTTTGCCATCTAGTTGCCGCCAGTTTCACCCAAAATTACCCAGGCTGGCGGTTCACCAGGAGCCGACCTTCCGCGAGCGGAGTGTCGGTATGTGCCATGTGCCCAAGGGCCCGGCTTACGGCCACTAGACCGCGTTGCGCCGTTACCTGAACCTGACTCTCTGCAAAACTGGTCGCAAGAGTCAGTAAGCACCATAGCATTAGTGCCATGCCGAACGCAACTCCGCCTCGGAACAAACCGTGAACAAAGTGAGTCGCGCCCGAATCGGCACTCGGCTTTCCGGCATTGCGCGCCGGAATATTCGGCCGCCCGCGAGAAGGCCCATCACAGAATTGGCTCCGAACCTCGCCGGTTCTAAGGGTAAAGCGAGGCATGTATCGCACTCCTTCGTCAGTATGGTGCCGACCTTCCGCGAGCGGAGTGTCGGTATGTGCCATGTGCCCAAGGGCCCGGCTTACGGCCACTAGACCGCGTTGCGCCGTTACCTGAACCTGACATTAGAGCCGGGTGAACCGCTTCCGCAGGCCAACCCACTAGGGGTCGTCTGCCGAGAACGAAGATGGTACAACCGCCATTGCTTTGCAAGGGCCGTTTAATACTTCTGCTTCTCGATATGGGGCATGCGGCAGGTTATTTAATCATGCTCCCGACCACCCGCGCCCATATACAGCTCGCGCCCCGTGTTATCATAGACCTGGCTCATTTCCGCCATGCCCTTCTCGGCCTCTTCGGCGGCGATGAAGCCGGCGCTGTCCTGGTTCTGCAGCTTCGCGAACTCGCGCACTTCCTGGCTGATCTTCATCGAACAGAATTTGGGGCCGCACATGCTGCAGAAATGCGCCGTTTTCGCGCCTTCGGCCGGGAGGGTCTGGTCGTGGTATTGCTCGGCGGTGTCGGGGTCGAGGCTCAGGTTGAACTGGTCGCGCCAGCGGAATTCGAAGCGCGCCTTCGACAGCGCGTCGTCGCGGACCTTGGCGGCGGGGTGGCCCTTGGCGAGGTCGGCGGCGTGGGCGGCGAGCTTGTAGGTGACGACGCCGACCTTCACATCGTCGCGGTCGGGCAGGCCGAGATGCTCCTTGGGCGTGACGTAGCAGAGCATCGCGGTGCCGTACCAGCCGATCATCGCGGCGCCGATGCCGCTGGTGATATGGTCGTA